>JBOHCZ010000379.1:0-14927 GCA_050699195.1 Streptomycetales bacterium | reverse complement strand
GACCCGGGCCGGCACCGGGTCCCCGCGGGGGTCATGGTGCTCGACGTCCACCCGCCGGGACTGGTCCGGCGCGGTGCGTCGCGGGAGCGTGCCCGTGTCCTGGAGTCGGTCACCGGTGTCCCCGACGGGGCCGACGAGCTGCGCCGCCGCCGCCTGGTGCGGCGCAGCGAGCTCGTCGCGATGGGAGTCGAGCCGCCTGTCGCCCCCGTCCACGGGCAGTGGTTCGCGGACCCGGCGTACTGGGACGATCTCAAGCAGCGGCTCAGCGGGCTGGTCTCGACGCGCGCCCAGGAGAACCAGCTCGACCCCGGAGTCCCACTCGAGGTGGCCCGCCGTGCCCTGGCGCTGCCCGAGCTGCGGCTCGTCGAGGCGCTGGTCACGCCGCCGCTGCGGATCCGGCACGGCAAGCTCTACGGCCCCCAGGCGGCGCCCGTTCTCCCGCCCCCTGTGCAGCAGGGCATCGACGCGATCCGGCGCGACCTCGCCGCCACACCGTTCAACGCCCCCGACGCGAACCGGCTCGCCGCGCTCGGGCTGACACCGCGCCATCTCGCCGCGGCCACCGAGGCGGGGGCGCTGCTGCGGGTCACCGACGGGGTCTTCCTGCTGCCGGGGGCCGACGAGGCGGCGGCGGGCGTGCTGGCCGGTCTCGGCCAGCCGTTCACCGCGAGTGAGGCCCGCCAGGCCCTCGGGACGAGCCGCCGGGTCGTCGTGCCGCTTCTCGAGCTGCTCGACGCCCGCGGCTATACCCGCCGCCTGGACGAGACCGGCCGCCGCCGCGTGCGGTAGGGGTGACACGCCACTGCGGCGTGACCCGGGCCGCGCCTGCCTGCGGTTCTGCGGCCCTTGCCCGGGGCCGGGCGTCGGGTTGTGGGCATAGGGTTGAGGTAGCCAGCAGACCAGCACCGCCGAGAAGGAGGTGACGCGGGTGCTCGCCGACACCTTCGGTCGTGTGGCCACCGATCTGCGCGTGTCGTTGACGGACCGCTGCAACCTGCGGTGCACGTACTGCATGCCCGCCGAGGGGCTCGACTGGTTGCCTGGGCCCGAGCTGCTCACCGACGACGAGCTGGTTCACCTGATACGGATCGGGGTCGAGCGGCTCGGCATCCGCGAGGTGCGGTTCACCGGCGGCGAGCCGCTGCTTCGGCGCGGTCTCGTCGGCATCCTCGACCGCGTCGCCCGCCTCGAGCCGCGCCCCCGCCTGTCCCTCACGACCAACGGCATCGGACTGAAGCGGCTCGCGCAGGCGCTCCGGGATGCCGGCCTGGACCGCGTCAACGTGTCCCTGGACACGCTGCGTCCCGAGACGTTCAAGCAGCTCTCCCGGCGCGACCGGCTCCAGGACGTGGTGGACGGCCTGTTCGCGGCCGACATCGAGGGCCTGCGGCCGGTCAAGTGCAACGCCGTGCTGATGCGTGGCCTCAACGACGACGAGGCCGTCGACCTGCTGCACTGGTGCGTCGCCCGGGGCTATGAGATGCGTTTCATCGAGCAGATGCCGCTCGACCCCCAGCATGGCTGGAGCCGCGAGCAGATGGTCACCGCCGAGGAGATCCTCGTGCAGCTGTCCGCCGCGTTCGACCTCACGCCCGAGGGCGCGGAGACGCGGGGCAGCGCGCCGGCGGAGACCTGGCTGATCGACGGCGGCCCCGCACGCGTGGGCATCATCGGCACCGTCACCCGGCCGTTCTGCGCCTCCTGCGACCGCACCCGCCTCACCGCGGACGGCCAGATCCGCAACTGCCTGTTCGCGCGGGAGGAGTCCGACCTGCGTGGCCCGCTGCGCGACGGCGCGAGCGACGAGGTGCTCGCCGAACGGTGGAAGGCCGCGATGTGGGCCAAGAAGGCCGGCGCCGGCGTCGACGACCCGACCTTCCTGCAGCCCTCGCGCCCGATGTCTGCCATCGGCGGCTGAGCCACGCGCTGCCCGCGGCAGCAATCGAGGGGGTCTTGATTGGGCGAGAGAGCACGGGTCGCGGTTGTCGTGACCATGATCGCCTCTCTAGGGGCTTTGCTAGGTCTTTACGCCGAAAACGATGGGCCCATCTGGCCGTTGGATGAACCTCTCACCGACGGCTGGAAGATTGTTCTAGCCATGGTGGGGGGAGCTGCCTCCGGGCTGATGTTGCTCCCCAGGCGGCGCCAGAAGCGTCCACCGGATCCGCGTCCCTCCCTAGCCCGGATACGCACCGCCATGCATTTCCTGCGATGGCCGTCCGTGGTGGTTTTCGCGCTGATTCTGATCTGGGCAATGATCACTGTCGGGCTGTCGGCGGCCCCTCGCCTGAAGGTCGCCTTATCCGGCTGCCCGGTGCCGGTCGAAGTTCGGGTGCTCACCTCTGCCGACAGCGTGCAGGCATTGAGCGCTCTGGCGGAGGACTTCGTATCCGACGATGCGCAACAGCCGTGGGCTGTGGACTGCCGCCGGGTCCACTTCACGTTCAGTACCGAGCCCTCGGACACCGGCGCGATCGCCGACGCCCTCGGGAACGACTGGACACTCACTCAGGACGACGGTGAACGGCTGCGGCACCTGGGTCCTCGACCTGACGTGTGGATCCCGGAGTCCTCCGTGACGTTCGAGCTGATCAACAGTGAGCTGACGGCGGACGAGGCCGTGCTGAAGAAGCGGGCCCCGTTTACCTACTCGCCTCTGGTCTTGGGGATCCCCGAGCGGCTGGACGCCCTCGAGGATGCCCGGACTGACGCAAGCTCGCGCGAGATCCTGGACCGGCTGCGTGACGAGGATCTGCCGGCCGCACGGTCCAGCCCGGGATCCTCGCCCCTGGTGTTGCTGCACTCGTTCGCCCTCTACCGGGAGGCGGGCGGCGATGAGCTTCCTGACCCGGACGCCCTCGACCGGGAAACCCTGCAGGAGCTGCGCGAGATCGAGGGTTCGGTCACGGTCCGTGACCGGCCGGCCGAGGACGCGAACGCCCTGCTCTGCTCGCTGCGTCGGGAGTCCGCCGACCTTGCAGCGCTGGTCTCGGAACACGCCCTAGTGCGTCACAACCGGGGGGAGCCAATGGGTGGGCAGTGCCTGGCGAGGGAGCGCCGGCCCACTGAGGGAGACAAGCTGCTTGCGTACTATCCGAACAATGTCCCCAATCTCGATTTCCCGTTCGTCGTGGTGGATTGGCCCAAAAACGATCTAGATGATCGTCGCGCGGCGATCACGCGGTTCCACGAATGGCTCGTCGACGACAGTGACGGGCAGGATGAGCTCGAGTCGGAGGGGTTGCGTCCGCTGCACGGCACGTCAATGGAAAACCCTGACCAGACACCGGGAGCGCTGAGCCAGGCCGAATCCACAGGCATCTCACCCGGCCCGACCGACCTGTCGACGACCGGAGAGCTTCTGACCAAGGCCCGGTCGCCGGGACGGGCGGTCGTGTTGCTCGACACGTCGACGTCGATGGCGTGGCCGGCGAACTCTGGCCTTGGTTCACGGCACCGTGTCGCCATCGACGAACTCGCCGGATCGCTCGACCAACTCGGCCCGACCGACACGGTCGAGGTGTGGGGCTTCGGCAGCGGTGCAGGAGAGCGAGGGTGGAAGACCGTTGGCAGGGTTGGCCAGCCGCGGTACCCCGCGTCACGTCAGCAGCAGTTGACCGAGCTGGTCACCAGCCTGCGTCGTGACGCCCAACAGCCACGGGGCCTGAACGTACCCTTCTTCCAGGTGGTGCGTGCCGCGGTGGAGGAGCTGGACGACGGCGAGAGCCACGCATTCGATGCCGTCGTAATCCTTACCGACGGCGACAACGAGGCCGCACTCGACACGTCAGGCCGCCGGCAGCTCGCCGGGCTGCTCGCGTCCGGCGGTTCCCCGACGGCACGGGTCTACGTTGTCACCTTCGGCGGACCTGAAGGGTGCGGCGCCCCGGGTGGCCAGGCGCTGGACAGCCTGGCCAGGGGGTGGGACGGCGAGTGCCTGTCGGGGAGCGCGGGAATGTCTGACGTCTTCGCGAACCTGTGGTCCGGTGTCGATGTCACGGGCGGAGACTGATGTCCTGGGGCCACGTAGTTGAGGCCTGGTCACGACCCGCCGGTCGGCGGGTCCTCATCGGTGGCGCCGCAGTGTCGGTCTGCCTGCTACTCGGCTTAGCGCTGTTCTCCGGGTACGTCGCCGGGTCAGGTTCTGGAGGCCCCTCTACCGAGATCGTTGTCGGGAGCGGGCGTGACGTGACCTACGGCAGCGGCGGCGACGGGATACGCCAGGACCTCATCCACGAGTGGAACACCGGGGAGCGCGGGCACTACCCTACGGCCCGCATCGTGGAGGTCTCGGAGATCGCCGACCTGGACCGTAGCGAGATGATCGCTGCCGAGCAGGCCCACAGTTCCGACTACGACGTGCTCAACCTCGACGTGGCGTGGATCCCGGAGTTCGTCGCGGGCGGGTTCGTGCAGGAGATCGATGAAGGCGAGTTGGACAGCCCTGGGGGTTTCCTCGACAAGCCCATGGAGGCGGGGCGGGTGGATGGCAAGCTCTGGGCGGTCCCCTTCAACACCGACGTGGGATTGCTCTACTTTCGCCGGGATCTACTTGAGTTCGGCCAGGATGTTGGCGAGAACGTCGGTGAGAACGTCGCCGATTCTTTGTCGGACAGCGAGCTGGCCCCCAAGACGTGGGGGCAGATGGATGGAATGTGCCGTTCCGCCGAGTCGTCGAAACCGGAGATCCGCTGTTACTCGGGTCAGTTCGCCTCGTACGAAGGACTGACGGTCAACACGCTCGAGTTCGTCCACGCCGCCGATGGGCGGCTTGTCCAGGGCGACGACGTGACCGTGGACAAGCATGCAGCGGCGGGCCTGCGCCGTCTGGAAGCCCTGGTCGATGATGACAAGGTCCCCGAGGACGCCCTCGCTCAGCACGAGGCCGAGAGCCTTCAGGCGTTCCATGAGGGACGGGTGCTGTTCCTGCGCCACTGGCCGTATGCCTACCGTGCGCTGTCCGCGGACCTGTCGAGCGACCATCGGATCTCCGGTGGCACCCCATCCTCATTCGAGGTGGGAGTGGCCCCTCTGCCCCATGTGCCGGCCGCGAACGGCGGCGGGGTACTCGGCGGGCAGAGTCTTGCGATCGCCCGGTACTCGGACCAGCCCGAGGCCGCGCTGGCCCTCATCAAGTTCCTCACCAGCAAGAAGAGCCAGCGTGCACTGGGGAAGGACGGTTCGTTCGCGCCGACCAGGGGCTCGGCCTACGAGGGCCGAGCCGCTCCATACCCCACCGTGAAACGGGCGGTCGAGCAGGCGAGCCTCCGGCCCTCGTCTGCGTACTACACGGGGTTCAGCCAGGTCCTCCACTCGCGGGTGCACAAGGCGCTGCAGGAGAAGGCCGACATCGACGTCGAGACGCTGGAGTCGGCCCTGGAACGAGCGCTGACGGGGAGGGGTTGACGCGGGAGCGGCGCCGGGCTCAGTCACCGCGATGCTCGTTGCGGCCATCGCTTTCGTTGCCCCTCCACTCCGCCACGGGCACGACCTCGCGGAGGAAGTTGCGGGCCTGGAGAAACCCGGCGAGCCACTCCCGGTGGTCATCGCACGCGAGCCAGGTCTTGATGCGCTCGGGGGTGTGCACCTTGGGGTTGTTCCAGGCGACCACCCAGCGGGCGTCCGCACGGCAGCCTCTCGCCGAGCAGGTGGGTCGCTCGTCCCCGGTCGCGGGACCGGCGGTCATCGGTCGCCGTGACGGCGTACCGGCTCGAGCTCCGGGCGATCGCCACTGATCATCGTCTCCGGTGGAGCCGGCGGCCGCTCGCGCCCCGCGTTCGCGAACACCACCGCGACGTAGGGCAGAACCACCGCCGCTGCGATCATGATCCACCGCCACGGGCTGGGCAGCACGATTGCGAGAACGAAGCAGACGGTGCGGACCGACATCGAGATGATGTACCGCCGCTGGCGGGCCGCTACGTCTTCGGTGAGAGGCTTACGCGCGCCAGTGATCTGGTACACGGGGCTTTTCGCGCCGCCACGTCTCATCGGGACTCCTCACCGGTCACCGGTTCTACGGTAGACCCTCCCGGCGCTGCCGCGACACACCCGATGTGCCACCGGCGGGCGGCCCGGTGCGGGACCATGCGGGTGGGCAGCCGACGCACTACCGGAGGAACGCATGAGCAACCGGACGTACCGGGTGACCGAGCTGGTGGGCACCTCGCCGGAGGGAGTGGACGACGCGATCCGCAACGGGGTCCGCCGCGCCGCGCAGACCATCCGCCATCTGGACTGGTTCGAGGTGACCGAGGTCCGCGGCCACGTCGTCGACGGCGAGGTCGATCACTTCCAGGTAGGGCTCAAGATCGGGTTCCGCCTCGAGGACACCTGAAGTCGCCCGGCAGGGCTCAGGAGGCCTGGCTGACCGAGCTCATGTTGAAGTCGGGGATACGCAGCGGCGGCATCGCGGCGCGGGTGAAGAAATCGCTCCACTCGCGGGGCAGGGTCCGACCGGTCCGGCCCACCTCCGCCAGCCGGCTCAGCAGGTCGACGGGGCTCTCGTTGAAGCGGAAGTTGTTCACCGCGCCGACGACCTCGCCGCCCTCCACGAGATAGACCCCGTCTCGCGTGAGGCCGGTGAGCAGCAGCGTTTGGGGGTCGACCTCGCGGATGTACCACAGGCAGGTCAGCAGCAGGCCGCGCCCGGTGCCCGCCACCATCGCGTCGAGCGACCCGCCGCCCTCCGGGCCGTCCACGATCACGTTGTCGACCGGCGGGGTCACCGGCAGCCCGGTGAGCTCGGCGGAGTGCCGGGTCTGCAGGAGCGCCGCGAGCCGCCCCTCGCGCACCCAGGCCGTGGGTGCGAGCGGCATCCCGTTGTCGAACACCGAGGTGACGCCGCTCGACGCGTGGGCGATGACGAAGGGTGCGCACTCCAGGCCCGGGGCGCCGGGATCGCTCCGGATGGCCAGCGGCACCGGGGAAAGCGACTCGCCGACCCGGGTGCCGCCGCCCGGCCGGGAGAACACCGTACGGCCGTCGTGGGCGTCGCGGGCGCCCGCCGACCACAGCAGGTACACCATCAGGTCGGCCACCGCGGAGGGCGGCAGGATCGTCTCGTAGCGCCCAGCGGGCATCTCGACCCGGCGCTGCGCCCAGCGAAGGCGGGTCGCGAGGCCGGCCTCCAGGGCATCGACGTCGACGTCGGAGAGGTCACGCGCCGGCACCCCCGCCCAGGCCGAGCGTGTGTAGTCGGCGGACTTGGCGTTGATCTCCACCTTGCCGTCCGGCTGGTCGTGACGCAGCCGCACGCCGGTCGAGGTGCCGAGGTAGGTCGAGACCCTGCTGTGCGATGCGTAGCCGAACAGCAGCCGGCCCTCGCCCGCCGAGCGCGCAAACGCCTCCCCGAGCGCCGGGCTGAGGGTGCCGAACACCCCCACGGAGGTCTCCGCGGGCGGTTCGTCCCACCGCGGATCGGCGTCCCGGGCGGCGGCGAGCGGGCCGGCGTCCTCGGCGGGGGAGTTGTCGCGGGCGGCCTGCTCGGCGGCCCGGACCAGGGCCTCGAGGTCGTCGGCCGTGACGCCGGTGCGGGACACCACGCCGGCTGCGGTGCCCGCGGCCCCGTCGACGGTCGCCACGACCGTGAGCGCGCGCTTGCGGGCGACGCCGTTGGTGGTGAGGGTGTTGCTCGCCCAGCGCAGGTTTGCGGTGCTGGTCTCCTCGGCGATCACGACGCACCCGTCGGCCTTGGAGAGCGCGAGGGCGCGCTCGACCGTCTCCTGGGGGGTCACCTGCCGGCCTCCTGCACGGTGTTGAGTATCCGCACGCCGTGGAACAGCGCGGCCGGGCAGCCGTGGCTGACCGCCGCGACCTGGCCGGGCTGGCCCTTGCCGCAGTTGAAAGAGCCGCCGAGCACGTAGGTCTCCGGCCCACCCACGGCCTCCATCGAACCCCAGAAGTCCGTCGTCGTGGCCTGGTAGGCGACGTCGCGCAGCTGGCCCGCGAGCCGCCCGCCGCTGATGCGGTAGAAGCGCTGCCCGGTGAACTGGAAGTTGTAGCGCTGCATGTCGATCGACCAGCTCCGGTCTCCGACGACGTAGATGCCCCGCTCGACTCCCGCGATGAGATCCTCGGTCGAGGGGCCGCCGTCGGCGGGCCGCAGCGACACGTTGGCCATCCGTTGAATCGGCATGTGGTACGCCGAGTCGGCGAATGCGCACCCGTTGGATCGCCCGAGCCCGTTGCGCCGGGCGATCCTGCGGTCGAGCTGGTAGCCCACGAGGACGCCGTCTTTCACCAGGTCCCAGCGCTGCGCCCGCACGCCCTCGTCGTCGTAGCCGATGGTCGCAAGCCCGTGCTCAGCGACCCGGTCGCCGGTGACGTGCATGATCGGTGAGCCGTAGCGCAGCGAGCCGAGCTGGTCGAAGGTGGCGAAGGAGGTCCCGGCGTAGGCGGCCTCGTAGCCCAGCGCGCGGTCGAGCTCGGTGGCGTGGCCGATGGACTCGTGAATGGTGAGCCACAGGTTCGAGGGGTCGACGACAAGCTCGTAGTGACCCGGCTCGACCGAGGGCGCCGCCATCTTCTCCGCGAGCAGCTCGGGGATCCGCGACAGCTCGCCGTCCCAGTCCCAGCCGGTGCCCGTCAGGTACTCGTACCCCCGGCCGGCGGGCGGGGCCAGCGTGCGCATCGTCTCGAACCGCCCGCTCTCCCGGTCGACGGACACCGCCGTCACCTCGGGAGCGACCCGTACCCGCTGCTGCGTGGTGACCGTACCGGCCAGGTCGGCGTAGAACTTGTTCTCAAGGACCTGCAGCAGCGACGCGTCGGTGTGGTCGACCCGGTCGGCGGCGAGTAGCCGGGTGCTCCACTCGCGCAGCAGCCCGACCTTGTCGCCGACAGCCACGCCGAACGGGTCGACCTGGTAGGACGACACCCAGGTCAAGTCGCCGTGCACGGGCTCGGGGGCGAGCTCGATGCGCTCCGCGCTCGCCGCCGCGCTCACCCTGGCCATGTCGACCGCGAGCTCGGCGACCCGCGCAGCGGCGTCCAAGGTCAGGTCGACGCCCGCGGCGAACCCCCAGGTGCCGTCCTTGACCACCCGGACGGCGAACCCGGTCTCCTCCGTGTCCCGGGCGCCTTCGAGCTGTCCGTCATGCAGGCTGACGGCCTGGTGGTGGAGCCGCTCGCACCGGAAGTCCGCGTGCTCGACGCCGAGCTCGCGGGCGCGGGCCAGCGCGGCGTCGGCCAGCCTGCGCAACGGCAGGTCGAGGAACGCCGGGTCGATCTCGTGCGGCACGCGCGCCTCCCGTTCGTGTCGAGCCGCCGATCGCGTCGAACGGTGGGGGGGGCGGCCCTGCCCCCCACCGTCTCCCGCGGACAGCACGTGTACGCCGACCCTATGTGGTCGGCGGGACGTCCCCGCGAACCTCCCCGGTATCGGCGGTCCGATTCCGCCTACCGGCAAGTAGGCGTATAGCGTCGCTGCCAAGCGGTAGTGCGCAGCCGTACAGGCAACTCCAGCCGTACCGTCCGACACCCGAGGTGGAGCCGTGAGCCGGTCCGTTTTCGTCACCGGGGGCAACCGCGGCATCGGCCTCGCCGTGGCCCGCGCCTTCGCCGACGTGGGCGACAAGGTCGCCGTGACCTACCGCAGCGCGCCGCCGCCTGCGGGCCTGTTCGGCGTGCGCTGCGACGTCACCGATGCCGAGGCGGTCGACCAGGCCTTCGACGAGATCGAGGCCCAGCAGGGTCCGGTCGAGATCCTGGTGGCCAACGCGGGCCTGACCCGCGACCAGTTGCTGCTGCGGATGAGCGAGGACGATTTCACCACCGTTCTCGAGACCAACCTCGTCGGCGCGTTCCGGGTCACGCGCCGCGCTACGAGGGCCATGCTGCGCGCGCGGCGTGGCCGGCTGATCTTCATCTCCTCGGTGGTGGGCCTGATGGGCTCGCCCGGCCAGGCCAACTACGCGGCCTCGAAGGCCGGGCTCGTCGGCTTCGCTCGATCGCTGGCCCGCGAGCTGGGGTCGCGGGGGATCACCGCCAACGTCGTCGCGCCGGGGTTCGTCGACACCGAGATGACCGCCGCGCTGCCCGAGCAGCGCAAGACCGAGATCCTCGGCCAGGTGCCGCTCGGGCGCTACGCCACGTCCGCGGAGGTCGCGGGCGTCGTGCGGTTCCTCGCGAGCGACGAGGCCGGGTACATCACCGGAGCCGTCGTCCCCGTCGACGGCGGACTTGGAATGGGGCATTAGACGATGGGTGACCTGCTCACCGGGAAGCGTTTGCTCGTCACAGGAGTGCTCACCGACGCCTCCATCGCCTTCCACGTGGCGCGGCTCGCGCAGCAGGAAGGCGCCGACGTCGTGCTGTCCTCGTACGGACGGGTGTTCCGCCTCACCGAGCGCATCGCGAACCGGCTGCCCAAGCCCGCGCCCGTCGTGGAGCTGGACGTGACGAACGACGCCGACCTCGCGGCGCTCGAGGGCCGGGTCCGCGACCACCTCGACGGCCTCGACGGCGTCGTGCACGCGATCGCCTTCGCACCGGAGTCGGCGCTCGGCGGCAACTTCCTGTGCACGCCGTGGGAGGACGCCGCGACCGCCTTGCAGGTGTCCGCGTACTCGCTCAAGGCGCTCGCGGTCGCGTGCCTGCCGCTCATGCCGCGCGGCGGCGCCATCGTCGGCCTGGACTTCGACGCCTCGAAGGCGTGGCCCAGCTACGACTGGATGGGTGTCGCCAAGGCGGCGTTCGAGTCGACCGCCCGTTACCTGGCGCGCGACCTGGGTCCGGAGGGCGTCCGGGTCAACCTGGTGGCCGCTGGCCCGGTCAAGACCATGGCGGCGCGGTCGATCCCGGGCTTCGAGGCGTTCGAGGGCGTGTGGGGGGCGCGGGCGCCGATCGGGTGGGACCTCGCCGATCCGGAGCCCGCGGCGCGCGCCTGCGTCGCCCTGCTGTCGGACTGGTTCCCGAAGACCACGGGCGAGATCGTGCACGCGGACGGCGGGGTCCATGCGATGGGCGCGTAGACGCTCGCTTTCTGTGACACATCATGACGCACCGTCAGTGGGAGCGTGCACCAGGGCGCTCGCTTTCCCTGACGCCGTGGCCACGGCCGCCGGGCTCACCGGCGCCCAGGCCAGGGACCTCCGCGCCCGCCGGTGTGCTGTCCTCGGCGTCCGCCGTCTCGACCTCCTCGCGGGTGACGCCGAGCAGGTACAGGATGGCGTCCAGGTAGGGGACGCTGACCGACGCGTCGGCGGCCTCGCGGACGAGGGGCTTGGCGTTGAAGGCCACGCCCATGCCGGCGCGCTCGAGCATGTCCAGGTCGTTCGCCCCGTCGCCGATGGCCACCGTCTGGCTGACCGGGACCCCGGCCGCGCGGGCGAACCTCTCGAGCGCCTCGGCCTTGCCGGCACGATCGATCAGCGGCCCGACGAGCCGGCCGGTGAGGCGCCCGTCGCCGGCTTCGAGCGTGTTCGCCGCGCGGTAGTCGATGCCGAGCTGCTCGGCGAGCCCGTCTATGACCTGGGTGAAGCCTCCGCTCACGATCGCGACCTGGTAGCCGAGCCGCTTGAGGGTACGGACCAGGGTGCGGGCGCCCGGGGTCAGCCGGATCAGGCGGCGTACCTCATCGAGAACTGAGACGTCCAGGCCTTCGAGGAGCGCGACCCGGGCCCGCAGCGACTCACCGAAGTCGAGATCCCCGCGCATCGCGGCATCGGTGACCCGGGCCACCTCGCCGGCGCATCCGGCGCGGTCAGCGAGCATCTCGATGACCTCACCCTGCACAAGCGTGGAGTCCACGTCCATGACCACGAGCCGCTTGGCCCGCCGGTGCAGTCCGGCGCGCTGCACGGCGACGTCCACGCGGCGGGCCACCGCCTCGGCGGCCAGCTCGGCCTGCAGGCGCTCCGGCTCGACCCCCGACACGTCGAGCTCGAGGCACGTGACCGGGTACTTCGCGAGCCGGACGATGCGGTCGATGTTGCCGCCGCAGGCCGCGACGCGCCCCGCGATCCCGCCCATCGCCGCGGGTCGTAGCGGATTTCCGATGACCGTGACGTGGGAGCGTCCCTGTCGCCGCGGCCGGTTGTCGCCGACCCCTGACATCACCTCGGCGTCCATGCCAAGCTGCGCCGCACGGGTGTGGACAGCCGCCCGCAGGCTGCCTTCGTCGCCTCCCGCCGTGACGAGCAGGCACAGCATGAGCCGCCCGCGTATGACGACCTGCTCGACGTCGACGACCTCGACGTCGTAGGCAGAGAGCTCGTCGAACAGCGCATGGGTGACCCCCGGGCGGTCTCTTCCCGTGACTGTCACCAGCAAGGTGCGCGCAACGTCCATGGCGCCTCAACGCTACCCGCGGGAGTGCGCCCCAAGCGCAGCGCGCCCGCCTCGTGACAGCTCGGTGGCGGCCGACTGCCCACCCATCAGGCGAACAGCAGGTTCATGTCACCGAACTCGTGCCACAGGACCACTCCTACGCCATCTACCGGCGCTACGGTCAGGAGCTGGCCGACCATTCAGTGTTGGCGTTCCAGTGAGGGGCATGGCGGCTACGCGGCCGGATTCCGGGAAGGTCCCAACCGGGGCCATCCGGATCGCCGAGCCATACCCGCTGTCCGTCGTCCTTGGTGATGGTGAGACCGAAGTCGGACAGCTCAGGTCTCCCGACCTGGTACCACCAGGCGACGGCCGCGATAACCTCGTCGAAGAGGTCGCGGGGGCCCCACTGGAACACCTTGGCAGCATCGAGGTAGGCCCAGGAGTCGTCGCTACACAGCCACCGCCCCTCGGCCCGGCGCCCCTGGTGGACGCCGGGCAAGCGCAGGCCGGCGGCGAACTCGGCGTCCGCGTCATCGAAAAATGACACGTCCGCGTCGAGATCCTTCTCCCGGCTCTCCTCCCACGCCTGGTCGGTGAACAGCGCGTCGAATCCGGCCTGGCGGCGCTGACCGCGGACGGTCATGAACAGCAAGGGAGCGGTGAATCGCCCCGACGCTTGCCCGCCCGACACGGTGAGGCGGACCATGCCGTGGGTGCAGAAAGCGGTCTGGAACGGGGTGATGATCCGCCCGCCCTCGATAGTCTGCTCGACCCACGCATGCGGCACGGCCAGTACCGAGGCGGTGGACAACACCCGGTCATAGGGCGCGTTCTCCGGATAACCCTGCTCCCCGTCCCCGCAGGCGACGGTCAGGTTCTCGTACCCGGCCAAGGTCAGCGCCCTACGGGCGGCGGCACACACGGTCGGGTCGACCTCGATGGTCGTCACGTTGCCCTGCCCGGTCACTTCGGCCAGCAGAGCGGCGTTGAAGCCGGTACCGGTGCCGATCTCCAGCACCCGCTGGTCGCGCTGCAGCGAGATCTCGGCGAGCATCCGCGCGACCACACCGGGCTGGGAAGCGGAGGATGTGGGGGTGAGCCAGTACGGATCCAGCCGATCCGGTCCGCCATCATCCATCTGCGTGACGACAGCTTCGTTGCCGTAGGCGGCCTGCCACCACCGACCCGGCGAACTCTCCCGCTCGACCAGCGCGTACCCGCCCTCGGCCGCGTCGTCGTCGATCCAGATCCTCTCGGGGAGGAACATATGGCGCGACACCCGTTCGAAGGCTTCCCGAAGCACGGGGTCGGTCACGTGCCCTTCGTCGGCCAGGACCCGGACCAACCCTTCCGCCCCGGTCTGCGACAACTCCCCGGCCCCGGTCACTTCTTGCCGCCTTTACTGTCTCTGCCGCCGTGCTTCGGTCCGGGCTGAGGCTTGCTCCCGTCCGGGTGCGGCTTGGAGCCGATCGACGGGCCGCCCGGCTTCTCGTGCTTTCCTCCGTCCTTGCTGCCGGCCATTGAGAATCTCCCCTCTTCGACTCACCTTGCATGGGATAAGGAACATAGACCGCTCTCCCCCGCGCACGAGTGTTCTTGTCTGATGAACCCGCCGGGGTGCCCGTGAGAGGGGGTTTCTTTGAGGCACCCGGGCGGGTGGTTGGGCCGGCCAGCGGTACGGAGAGCTACGGGGTTAGCCGCTGGGCGGCGCACGTGGGGTGGGCGTAGGTGGTTCAGCCCGGCCCGGAGTTGGCATGCGCCGTGGCGACGATGGCGACGGGATCGGCCCAGCGGGTGGCAGTAGTGACACACCCCCACCGAGTGAGCGTCGGATGAGCCGTCGAACTGGGCGCGGCGAATGGCGTCGCCGGGTGTGCGGCGAGGGAGCTCGTTCACAAGGTCCTTCCATGTGGGTCAGTTCACCCACCCGGCTTGGTGGGCTACGCCGCCGATGATCCGCACGTCGGTGCGGCGTTCTGTGGCGTCGGGCCGCCAGGCTTGTACGTCGACCAGTCCGGGGGTGACGAGGTGGAAGGGGTCGAACCAGGTGTGGATCTGCTGCTCGGTCCGGAACACCACGGGGGCGGTCGCGCCGCGGTAGACCTGCTCGATCTCCTCGAGGGTCTTAGTCGGGGTGTCGGTGGAGGTTGCTGCGGTGATGACCATGTAGCTGCCCGGCGCTGTGTGCTGGGCGAGAAATCTCACGATGCTGGCCGGGTCTTCCTCGTCCCGTACGAAGTGCATGATGGCGACGAGGAGTATCGCCACGGGCCGGTTGAGGTCGATCACCTTGTTGAACTCGGGGTGGGCGAGGATCTCGGCCGGCCGGCGCAGGTCGCTCTGCACCGTCCCGATGTGCTCGTCGGTGGCGACCAGGGCCCGGTTGTGCACCACCACGACCGGATCGTTGTCCACGCTCACCACGCGAGTGTGCGGGTTGGTCTTGCGGGCCACCTCGGGCACGTTCGGCGAGGTCGGGATACCGGCGCCGATGTCGACGAACTGGTCGATGCCGCGCTGCGCCAGGTAGCGTACGGCTCGCACCAGGAACCGGCGGTTGGCCAGCGCCAGCTGACGGGCTTGGGGAAACACCTCCAGCACCTTCTCGGCGGCTTCCCGGTCGACGGCGTAGTTGTCCTTGCCGCCCAACCAGT
>JBOHCZ010000378.1:0-2653 GCA_050699195.1 Streptomycetales bacterium | reverse complement strand
GGCGCGGCCCGTGCGGCGATCCGCGACGCACTCGAGCGGCGCCTGGGCGAGTTGGAGGCCGACCGCGACGCGCGGGTCCTCGACGAGGAGGCCGTCGACGTCACGCTGCCGTGGGACCGGCTGCCGCGCGGGGCCCGCCACCCGCTGACGACGATCCAGGAGCACCTCGCCGACGTGTTCGTCGCCATGGGCTACGAGGTCGCCGAGGGGCCCGAGGTCGAGGCCGAATGGCTGAACTTCGACGCCCTCAACATCCCGCCCGACCACCCGGCACGCACGATGATGGACACCTTCTTCGTCGAGCCGGCCGAGCTCGGGCTCGTGCTGCGGACCCACACCTCGCCGGTGCAGGTCCGCGCCCTGCTCGAGCGGCCGCTGCCGGTCTACGTCGTTTGCCCCGGCCGGGTGTTCAGGACCGACGAGCTGGACGCCACCCACACACCGGTCTTCCACCAGATCGAGGGCCTCGCCGTCGACGAGGGCATCACGATGGCGCACCTGCGCGGCACCCTGGAGCACCTGGCGCACGTGCTGTTCGGCGCCGACATCGCGACCCGCTGGCGGCCGTCGTACTTTCCGTTCACCGAGCCCTCGGCCGAGTTCGACCTGCAGTGCTTCGTGTGCCGGGGCGCCTCCGTGGGCGATCCCGAGAACCCCTGCCGCACCTGCAGGTCCGAGGGCTGGATCGAGTGGGGGGGCTGCGGCATGGTCAACCCACGCGTGCTCGTCGCCTGCGGCGTCGACCCCGACCGCTACAGCGGGTTCGCGTTCGGCATGGGGATCGAGCGGACGCTGATGTTCCGGCACGGCGTCGAGGACATGCGCGACATGGTCGAAGGCGACGTGCGGTTCGCCCTGCCGTTCGGGACGGAGATCTGATGCGGGTCCCGCTGTCGTGGCTGCGAGAGTACGTCGAGCTGCCCGCCGGTGAAGGCGGGCGTGCGGTCGCCGCGCGGCTGATCCGGGTCGGGCTCGAGGTCGAGACGGTCGAGGAGCTGGGCGCCGACCTGTCCGGGCCGCTCGTCGTGGGTGAGGTCCTCGAGATGGAGCAGCTGACCGGCTACCGCAAGCCGATCCGCTGGGTGTGGGTGCGTACCGGCCTCGAGGCGCAGCCCCGCGGGGTCATCTGCGGAGCCACGAACTTCGACGTCGGCGACAAGGTCGTCGTCGCGGTCCCCGGGGCGGTGCTCCCCGGCGGATTCGAGATCACCGCGCGCAAGACCTACGGCCGGATGTCCGACGGGATGATCTGCTCGGAGCGCGAGCTCGGGCTCGGTGACGACCACACCGGGATCATCGTCCTGCCGCCGGACTGTGAGCTCGGTGCCGACGCGGTCGAACTGCTCCGCCTGCGCGACGAGGTGCTGGAGATCGCCGTGTCGCCGGATCGCGGGTACTGCCTGTCGGTGCGGGGCATCGCCCGCGAGACTGCGACCGCCTACGGGGTCGCTTTCCACGACCCCGCCGAGATCGCCGCCGGCCCCGTCGACGGGGAGGGCTACCCCACCGCTGTCGACGATCCCACGGCCTGCGACCGGTTCGTGCTGTGCACCATCTCAGGGCTCGACCCGTCCCGGCCGACGCCGCTGTGGATGGCGCGCCGCCTGCAGATGGCCGGCATGCGCCCGGTGTCGCTCTCGGTGGACGTCACCAACTACCTGATGGTCGAGCTCGGCCAGCCGCTGCACGCCTTCGACCGCAAGAAGCTCGACGGGCCGGTCGTCGTACGGCGCGCACGGCCGGGGGAACGCCTGGAGACCCTCGACCACGTGGTGCGCGAGCTCGACGCCGACGACATCCTCATCACCGACGCCACGGGCCCCATCTCGCTCGCCGGCACCATGGGCGGGGTGCACACCGAGATCGACGGGAATTCGACCGACCTGGTCATCGAGGCGGCGCACTTCTCCGCCGCGGGTACCGCGCGGATGTCGCGCCGGCACAGGTTGTCGAGCCAGGCCTCCCGCAGGTTCGAACGGGGCGTCGACCCCGAACTGCCGCCCCGCGCCGCTGCGCGGGCGGCGGCGCTGCTCGCGGAGCTGGGTGGGGGCATCGCCGCGGGCTGCTCGGAGGTCGACCTCCCGCGGACGCCCACGGTCGCCACCATGGCCGCCGACCACCCGAGTCGCGTCGCCGGTACCGGGTATGGGCCTGAGGTGACGCCGCGCCGCCTCTCCCAGATCGGGTGCGCCGTGGCGGCCGACGGTGACCTGCTCACCGTCACGCCCCCCACCTGGCGCCCCGACCTGACCGACCCCAGCGACCTCGCGGAAGAGGTGATCCGCCTTGAGGGGTACGAGAAGCTGCCCTCGCGCCTCCCGGCGGCGCGCGCCGGCCGCGGCTACCCGCCAGGACAGCGGCTGCGGCGCCGGGTCGGCCAGGTGCTCGCCGCGTCGGGCCACGTCGAGGCGCTCAGCTACCCCTTCGTCGGTGAGCGGGCCCTGGACGATCTCGGGCTCGAACCCGGCGACCACCGTCGGCGCACCCTACGGCTCGCGAACCCGCTCTCCGACGAGGAGCCCGCGCTGCGCACCACGCTCCTGCCCGGGCTGTTCGCGGCGCTGCGGCGCAACGTCGGGCGGGGCAACCAGGACATCGCGCTGTTCGAGATGGGCCTGGTGTACCTGCCCGGGCCGGGCGACCCGCCGCCGGC
>JBOHCZ010000377.1:0-4631 GCA_050699195.1 Streptomycetales bacterium | reverse complement strand
CCCCTCGACCGCGTCGACGAGGCGCTCGCCGCCGCGGACGTGGTGGTGTCCTGCACGGGCGCGGCGGGGGTCGTCGTGACCGCCGACCGGCTCTTGGCGGCGGCCGCGGACCGGGCGGAGCCGCTGTTCGTCCTCGACCTCGCGCTGCCACGCGACATCGACCCGGCCGCCCAGGGGCTCGACAGCGTCACGGTCGTCGGCCTCGAACAGCTCGCCGAGGCCCTCGCACACGACGACCACGCACCCGATGTCGAGGCCGTCCGCCGCATCGTCGTCGATGAGGTCGCCGCTTTCACGGCCTGGCAGCGCTCGGTCGGTGTCGCGCCGACCGTCGTCGCGCTGCGCGCCAAGGCCGCCGAGCTGGTGCATGCCGAGCTCGGCCGGCTCGAGGGCCGGCTGCCGAGCCTCGACGAGCGGGCCCGCGACGAGATCGCCCGCACCGTTCACCGCGTCGTCGACAAGCTGCTGCACGAGCCCACCGTGCGGGTCAAGGAGCTCGCGGGCATGTCGGGCGGTGTCACCTACACCGACGCGCTCCGCGAGCTGTTCGATCTCGACCCGAAGGCGCCCGAGGTGGTCAGCCGGGCCGAACCGTCCGGTGAAGGGGGCGACCTGTGAGCGGGCCGGTTCCGGCGACTCTGCGGCTCGGTACCCGCCGCAGCGCCCTGGCCATGGCGCAGGCGCGGTCCGTCGTCGATGCGATCACGGCGGGTACCGGGCGGCCGGTCGAGCTCGTCGAGGTGACGACCTACGGAGACGTCTCCCGCGAGGCGCTGGCGCAGATCGGCGGCACCGGGGTGTTCGTCAACGCGATCCGCGAGGCGCTGCTCGACGGGCGTGTCGACCTGGCGGTCCACTCGCTGAAGGACCTGCCGACGAAGGACCCCGAGGGCCTGCTGCTGGCGGCCGTCCCGCAGCGCGCGGACCCGCGGGACGCGCTCGTGGCCCGCGACGGCCTCACACTCGCCGAGCTGCCGCCGGGGGCGCGGGTCGGCACCGGGTCGCCGCGCCGCGCGGCGCAGCTCCAGATGCTCGGGTACGGCCTGCACGTCGTCCCGATCCGCGGCAACGTGGACACCCGGATGCGCATGGTCACCGAGGGCGAGCTCGACGCCGTCGTGCTCGCCAGGGCCGGGCTGGCCCGGCTCGGGAAGCTCGACGCCATGACCGAGCCGCTCGACCCCGCGCAGATGTTGCCCGCTCCCGGCCAGGGGGCACTGGCCGTCGAGTGCAGCGCGGACCCGGCGTCCGCCGCGCTCGTCGACCTGCTCAGCGGTCTCGACGATGCCCCGACGCGGGCGGCCGTGACCGCGGAGCGCGCACTGCTCGCCACGCTCGAGGCCGGCTGTTCCGCTCCTGTCGGTGCGCTGGCCGAGAGCGCCGAAGGTGAGGAGTTTCCAGAGCTGTACCTCCGGGCTGTCGTCGTAGGCGGGGCCTCGGCCGCTCCGGCCGCTCCTGCCGGCCCTGACGACGGCACGGCCCGAAGTGTGCGTATGTCCGCCACCGGCCCCCTCGACGACGCCGAGCTGCTCGGGCGGCGGCTCGCCTCCGAGATGCTCGCCGAGGGAGCCGCAGGCCTGATCGGGGAGCGCGTCCCTTGAGCCCCATAGTGAGCCCCAGAGTGAAGCCCATGACGACGGCTGCGGGCGAGCCCGCGGGAAACAGCGGGGGGAAGCGTACGCAGGGGGGTTCCGTCGCGTTCGTCGGCGCTGGCCCCGGGGACCCGGGCCTGCTGACGGTCCGGGCCATCGAGCTGCTCGGAGCTGCGGACGTCGTCGTGCTGGATGCCCTCAGCCGCGAGCAGGTGCTCGGGCACTGCCGCCCCGACGCCGAGGTGGTGGAGGGGTCCCTGGGTGCTGACGGCGAGTCGCTGAGCCAGGCGACGCGCATCAAGCGTGTCCTCGAGCCCGCCAAGGCCGGGATGAGCGTGGTACGCGTCATCGACGGGGACCCCGCCGTGGACGGGGGGTCGGGGGGCCGGTTCGTCGCGGAGGTCTCCGCGTGCGCCAAGGCGCACATCAGGTTCGAGGTCGTGCCCGGCGTGCCGCGTGCGACCGGGGTGCCCATCTACGCCGGGCTGCCACTCGTCACCGACCGGGTGCGGGAGTTGCGCGTCGTCGACGTGCGGGGCCTGCCCTCCGACTGGCCGTCGCTGGCCGCGAGTGACGCAACGGTGGTGCTGCTCGGGGGCTACGACGCGCTGAGCGAGATCGCCCGGGACCTCATCGCGGCCGGGCGCAAGCCCACGACACCGGTCGTCGTTACCCGCTCGGGGACGACGACCGACCAGAAGACGGTCGTCACGGCGCTCGACCGCGTGGTCGCAGACCTCAAGGCGGCGAAGTTCCCGGCCGACGCCGGCCGCGACGCGGTGGTCGTCGTCGGCGAGGTCGCGCACCATCGCGAGGTGGTGTCCTGGTTCGAGACCAAGCCGCTGTTCGGCTGGCGGGTGCTCGTCCCCCGGACGAAGCAGCAGGCGGGTCCGCTGTCGGCCCGGCTGCGGACCTACGGCGCGGTGCCCTCCGAGGTGCCGACGATCTCCGTCGAGCCGCCACGTACCCCCCAGCAGATGGAGCGCGCGGTCAAGGGCCTGGTTACGGGACGCTACGAGTGGGTGGCGTTCACGTCGACCAACGCCGTCAAGGCCGTACGGGAGCGGTTCGAGGAGTACGGGCTCGACGCGCGCGCGTTCTCCGGGATCAAGGTGGCCGCTGTCGGTGAGCAGACCTCGAAGGCGCTCACGGACTGGGGCATCAAGCCCGACCTCATGCCCTCGGGCGAGCAGTCGGCGGCCGGCCTGCTCGACGACTGGCCGCCCTACGACCCGGTGTTCGACCCGATCGACCGGGTGTTCCTGCCGCGTGCCGACATCGCGACCGAGACGCTCGTGGCCGGGCTCGTCGACCTGGGGTGGCAGGTCGACGACGTGACGGCCTACCGCACCGTCCGCGCGGCCCCCCCGCCCGCGGAGACCCGCGAGGCGATCAAGACGGGGCGGTTCGACGCCGTGCTCTTCACGTCGTCCTCGACGGTGCGCAACCTCGTCGGGATCGCCGGCAAGCCGCACAGCGCCACGGTGATCGCCTGCATCGGGCCGCAGACCGCCAAGACCGCGGAGGAGCACGGCCTGCGGGTCGACGTCATGGCCCCCGAGCCTGCGGTCGCCGAACTCGCCGACGCCCTCGCCGAGTACGGTGTCTCGCGGCGCCTGGCTGCCCTCGAGGCCGGGGAGCCCGTGGCGCGGCCGAGCGAGCGCCGCTCGGCGGCCCGCCGGAAGGCGAAGTGACAGGGAGCGCGACCATGAGTGGGTCGAAGGACGTGACACCGGAGTTCGCGGGGCCCGCCGCTGGCGGCTTTCCGGCCGTGCGGCCCCGTCGGCTACGCCGCTCGTCCGCCGTACGCCGCCTGGTCGCCGAGACGCGGCTGCACCCCGCCAACCTCGTGCTGCCGATGTTCTTCAAGGAAGGCATCACGGAGCCCCAGCCGGTGCTCTCGATGCCCGGCGTTCTCCAGCACACCCGGGACTCCCTGCGCAAGGCCGCCCACGAGGCCGCGCAGGCCGGGGTGGGGGGCGTGATGCTGTTCGCCGTGCCGGTGGCGAAGGACCCGGTCGGCTCGGGCGCGACCGATCCCGGCGGGGCGCTGAACGTCGCGATCCGTGACGTGGTGCACGAGGTCGGCGACGCCACGGTCGTGATGAGCGATCTGTGTCTCGACGAGTTCACCGACCACGGGCACTGCGGGGTGCTGGCTCCGGACGGGTCCGTCGACAACGACGCGACGCTGGAGCGCTACGCCGAGATGGCCCGCGCCCAGGCGCAGGCCGGTGCGCACCTGCTCGGGCCGAGCGGGATGATGGACGGCCAGGTCCGGGCCATCCGCCGGGCGCTCGACGGGGCGGGCCGGCAGGACGTCGGGGTGCTGGCCTACTCCGCGAAGTACGCCTCCGCGTTCTTCGGCCCGTTCCGCGACGCCGTGGAGTCCTCCCTGCAGGGTGACCGCAAGACCTACCAGCAGGATCCGCCCAACGGCGACGAGGCGTTGCGGGAGATGGCGCTCGACGTCGCGGAGGGCGCCGACATCGTCATGGTCAAGCCGGCCATGGCCTACCTCGACGTCGTGCGGCGGTTCGCCGAGTCCACCGACGTGCCCGTCGCCGCCTACCAGGTGTCGGGGGAGTACGCCATGGTCGAAGCCGCTGCCGCCAGGGGGTGGATCGAGCGGGAGCGTGCGATCCACGAGACGCTCACGTCCATCCGCCGCGCCGGGGCGAGCATCATCCTCACCTACTGGGCAACCGAGGTCGCCCGGCGGCTTTGACCGATCGCTGACCCGATCGCTGTCTCGGGTGACGCAGGGATGGCGAGGTCGCGTATACGCTCTGTAGGTGATTGGATGCAGAGCGTGATACTCGGTGACCCCCATATCAAGCCGCATCGAGCTCCCACACGGCTCACTCCGATGAACCGCCGCCGCGACGCCTACATCCTCCTCGTGGTGATCGTGATCCTGCTCATCGCGGTCGGGGTGTGGGGCGCGATGCCGGCTGAGCCGCCGCCCGAGGAGATCCTCGACCGCGTCCCCTGACCGGTGCGCGACGCCGCGCGGGCGAACGGCACCGCGCGGACGAC
>JBOHCZ010000376.1:0-3751 GCA_050699195.1 Streptomycetales bacterium | reverse complement strand
GCCGCGACGAGGTCGCGGCACTGCTGGTTGATCGGGCTCACCCCACCGAGCCGGAAGTAGTGCTCCCCCACCTCGACGAGACGCTCGCGCGGGACGCCGCGCCCGCGCGTGACGTTCTCGAGGAACGGGACCACGTCATCGGCCCCCTCCGGGCCGCCGAAGGACAGCAGCAGCAGCGCGTCGTAGGGCTCCGGGCCGGCCGGCAGGGGCTGCATGACACGATCCTCCCAGCCGCGGGATATTGACGGGCGGCGGACCGGCCAGTTCCGTAAGCTGTGCCATCGATAACGGTCCTGACACCGCCCGTCACCTGCCGGGTGCTGCCAGGTCCCGGGCGGATAGCCAGGGGGAGGCGGCATGCTCACGCCCTACCGCGAGCTGTTCGTGACGCACGGCGCGTGGGCGTTCTCGCTGGCCGGTTTCGTCGCCCGGATGCCGATCTCCATGGTGGGCCTGGGCATCGTCCTGCTCGTCTCCGCGGTGACCGGGGAGTACGGCATGGCCGGTGCCCTCTCGGCGACCTTCGCGCTCACCCAGGCAGTGGTGTCCCCGCAGGTCGCGCGGCTGGTCGACCGGCTCGGCCAGGCTCGGGTCACCGTTCCAGGGCTCGCGGTGTTCGCCGCCGGCCTGGTCGCGCTCCTGCTCCTGGTCGAGGCCGGCGCCCCGAGCTGGACGTTGTTCGCGAGTACGGCGGTGGCCGGCGCCGCGATGCCGCCGGTCGGGTCGCTGGTACGGGCCCGCTGGAGCCACGCCCTGCGGGGGTCGCCGCGCCTGCACACGGCCTACTCCTTCGAGTCCGTGGTCGATGAGCTGATCTTCGTCGTCGGCCCGGTGCTCGTGACCGTGCTCGCGATCCAGGTCGACCGGTTCGCCGGGCTCTTCGCCGTGCTCGTGCTCTCTGTCGTCGGGACCCTCGCCTTCACGGCCCACCGGGTGAGCGAGCCGCCGCCCAGCGGCCTCGGCCACCGCGAGGCCGGCTCCGTTCTCGCCGTCCCCGGTCTACGCGTGGTGTTCGGGTGTTTCATCGCGCTCGGCGGCTTCTTCGGGTCCTTCGAGGTGATCGTCGTGGCCTTCGCGAGCGAGCAGGGCCTGCGGGTGCTCTCCGGGGTGGTCCTCGCGCTGTACGCCGTGGGCAGCTTCCTCGCCGGGCTGGCCTACGGCGCGGTCCGCTTCCGGGCACCGCTGCACCGCAGATTCCGCACGGCGTCGGCGTTCACGGCGGTATCCGTGCTCCCCCTCCTCGTGGTCGGGGGGCTCGGGAGCCTGCCGCTGCTCGCCGTGCTGGCCTTCCTCGCCGGCTTCGCGGCCTCGCCGCTGCTCATCGGCGGGTTCGCGCTCGTCGAGAGGCTTGCTCCGGCGTCCCGGCTCACCGAGGGGCTCACCTGGGCGGTCACCGGCGTCGTGCTCGGCGTCACAGCCGGCGCGTCGGTCTCCGGCTGGGCGATCGACCGGTTCGGGGCCGGTCCGGCGTTCGCCGTCCCGGTAGTGTCCGGGGTCACGACCGCGCTGGTGGCCTTCACGGGCACCCGGTGGCTCGGGCCGCAGGGCCCCGACCGCGAGGAGGAGCATGGGTCCGCGGACGCGGCGCAACTGGGGCCGTAGCCAGCGCGCCCGGCCCCTGCGGGTCGTCACCCCGCGGTCCGGCGAGTCGCCGCGGCACTGACCGCGGCCGGGCGCGACTGGCTCCCCCGTGAAGGCGGTCGGCTCCGGGCACTCCTTCACCGCCGCCGGGTACCTGCGTGCCGTGCTCGGGCCTTAGGCGCCTGTCATCCCGCGAGGAGGGCGGACGAGGAGGGAATGGCAGCGGAGCGGGCCGGGACGGTCACGGGGAGAGGGGGGCGGGTCACCAGCCCCGCAGATCGACCGGCCAGCGCTCGATGACCTGCTCGCCATCGACCAGCCAGAGCTGCTCGTGGTAGGCGACTGTCGGGTCGACGTGCGCGGGGACGACCCGTACCCGGTCGCCCACGTCGACCAGGCCCGGCTCCGCCGGGGCGTAGGTGAGGTGCTCGTCGGAGAGGAACCAGGTCTGCCCGCCCGGCACGTCGGGGTTGCCGTGGTCCATCGCGTGCGCCTTGAGCCCCATGTCGAGCACCGCCCAGCCCTTGGCATCGACGTGGATCACCGTCGCCAGCACGGTGAGCGCGTTGTGGAACGGCAGCGACTGCTTCCCGTAGGCCGAGTCCATCAGGGCGTAGGAGCCCGCTTGGATCTCGCCCGCCCAGGTGTTCACCGCGTGGGTCCCGGTCCCGCCGGCGGAGACGAGATCGCCTCCCACGAGGTCTCGCGCTCGCAGGAGGAGCCGCATGACCTCCTCCACGTGGAGGCGCCGCTCCTCGAGGTCGTCCGGCCACGCCTGGAGATGGCCCTCGTAGCCCATCACCCCCCGCACCTCGAGCCCGCGCCGCCGCGCCAGGTCCGCCAGCCCGCCCGCCTCCTCGGGATCGCAGCCACAGCGGGGCAGCCCCACGTTGACGTCGATGACGACGTCGCGGACACCGCCCGCGGCAGCCACCTCGACGGTGGGCTCGCTGTCGACCGCCAGGGTGATGCGATGGCCGGCCTCGACGAGCGCGCCGAGCCGCCGCGCGTCGACGATCTCGTTCGCGAGCAGCACGTCCCGTGCAAGCCCCGCAGCCGCGAGCCCCTCGCACTCCCGGACGGTCGCCGCCGTGAGGCCCGGGTGCCCGGCGTCGCGCTGGAGCCGCGCGATCGCCGTACACTTGTGAGCCTTGACATGGGGCCGGTTGCGGGGCCCGGGCAGCACCTCCGCCATGATCGCGAGGTTGCGTTCCAGGAGACCCCGTTCGACGAGGAGGGCGGGGGTCGTGAGGTCGCTGAGACGCATGACCGAAACCTTCCGGTCGGCTGGGGTGTGAGTCATACTTCCACGACGAGTTCCTCCGACACGCCGAGCAGAACCACCGGGTTGTGGCAGTAGGGCGCCCGAGCGGGGACACTCGGAGGCGAACGCTGCCCACTCACGCCGCATCACACGCACCATGGTGAGCACCACGGGAGGTCCCGATGCCCGAGTTGCGCCTGTTTGCCGTCAGCCCTGACGGCACGCAGCTGGTGCTCAAGGCGACCAACGGCAGCGAGTACACCCTGCCGATCGACGAGCGGCTGCGGGCCGCCCTCCGCGGCGACCGCGCACGGCTCGGGCAAATCGAGATCGAGACCGAGAGCCACTTGCGTCCCCGGGAGATCCAGGCCCGCATCAGGGCGGGAGCCACCGCCGAGGAGGTCGCCCAGGCGGCGGGAGCCCCGCTCGAACGGGTACGGCGCTTCGAGGGGCCGGTGCTCGCCGAGCGGGCCTACATGGCGCAGCGCGCCCAGGCCGCGTCGATGCGTCACCGGGGCGACCAGCCCGGCCCCAAGCTTGGCGACATCGTGTCCGAACGCCTCAAGCAGCGGGGGGTCAACCTCGAGGAGGCCGTGAGCTGGGACGCCTGGAGGCGTGAGGACAATCACTGGGTCATTCAGGTGACCTGGCAGACCGGCACCCGCGACGCCTACGCCCGGTGGCGGTTCGACCCGCCACGCCGGCTGCTGAGCGCTCTCGACGACGAGGCCCAATTGCTCTCGAGTGACGAGCCGGTCGATCCGCGCCCCGCGTACCCGTTCACGCCCCGCCTCGCCACCGTACGTCCCCGCGGGGCGGCGGGTGTGGAGGAGGACGCCGCAGAGGGTGAGCAGCTGCCCCAGGCCGCGGCCAGCCCCGGCGCCGCGGCGGCCCGCAGGCGAGACG
>JBOHCZ010000375.1:0-2537 GCA_050699195.1 Streptomycetales bacterium | reverse complement strand
GGGTGGCCCTCCATGAGCAGCGAGCCGAAGGCGAGCGTCTCGGCGAGCGCCCAGTCGATGCGGTCGTTCTCGACCATCGTCACCCGCCGCTCCAGCATGGGCTTGAGGCGCGAGTGGACCCGGAAGTCCTCGGGCAGGCTGATGTGGGTCCCGACGACGCGCTTGAGGACCTCGTCGGAGACCGCGGTGGGCACGTCGACGAACTCCGGCTCGGGCTCCACCTGGGGCGCGATGGGTTCGTCGACCGCCTGGCGGGTCTCCCGGAAGACCTTCTCCAGCTGCTGCTGGTAGTCCTTGAGGGCCTGCTGGGCCTCCTCGACGGAGATGTCGCCGCGGCCGATGAGGGCCTCGGTGTAGAGCTTGCGCACCGAGCGCTTCTGGTCGATGAGGTCGTACATCCGCGGCTGGGTGAACGAGGGCTCGTCGACCTCGGAGTGGCCGCGGCGGCGGTAGCAGATGAGGTCGATGACGACGTCCTTGCGGAACGCCTGGCGGTACTCGAACGCGAGCCTGGCGACCCGGACGCACGCCTCGGGGTCGTCGCCGTTGACGTGGAAGACCGGAGCCTCGATCATGCGGGCGACGTCGGTGGCGTAGATGCTGGACCGGCCCGACGTCGGCGACGTCGTGAACCCCACCTGGTTGTTGACGATGACGTGCACGGTGCCGCCGGTGCGGTAGCCGCGCAGCTGCGACAGGTTCAGCGTCTCGGCCACGACGCCCTGCCCGGCGAACGCCGCGTCGCCGTGGAGCAGGACGGGCAGCACGGTGAACCCCGTCGCGCCGATGTCGATGATGTCCTGCTTGGCGCGCACGAAGCCTTCGAGGACCGGGTCGACGGCTTCGAGGTGACTCGGGTTCGCCACGAGCGACACGGGGATGCGCTTGCCGTCCGCGGCGTTGAACTCGCCCTCGGCACCGAGGTGGTATTTGACGTCACCCGAGCCGTGCGCGGTCTTGGGGTCGAGGTTGCCCTCGAACTCCCGGAAGATCTGCGCGTAGCTCTTGCCGACGATGTGGGCGAGCACGTTGAGCCGGCCGCGATGGGGCATCCCGATGCAGACCTCGTCGAGGCCGGCCCCCGCCGCGGCGGCGATCGTCCCGTCGAGCAGCGGGATGATGGACTCGCCGCCCTCGAGCGAGTACCGCTTCTGGCCCACATACTTGGTCTGCAGGAACGTCTCGAAGGCCTCCGCGGCGTTGAGCCGCCGCAGGATGCGAAGCTGCTCGTCACCGCCCATTCCGGCGTGGGGCTTCTCGACCCGCTGCTGGATCCAGGACCGCTCCTCGGGGTCCTGGATGTGCATGTACTCGATGCCGACGGTGCGGCAGTACGAGTCCCGCAGCACGCCGAGGATCTCCCGCAGCGTCATCATCGGTTTGCGGGCGAAGTCGCCGGTCGCGAACTCCCGCTCGAGGTCCCACAGGGTGAGCCCGTGGGTGACGATGTCGAGGTCGGGGTGGCCGCGCTGCTTGTACTCCAGCGGGTCGGTGTCGGCCATCAGGTGGCCACGGGTGCGGTAAGCGTGGATCAGCTCGTGAACCCGCGCCTGCTTGCCGACCTCGTCCTCGTGGCTGGCTGAGACGTCGGCGACCCAGCGCACCGGCTCGTAGGGAATCCGCAGCGACCGGAAGATCTCGTCGTAGAAGCCGGCGTCCCCCAGCAGCAGCTGGTGCATGCGGCGCAGGAACTCGCCGGACTGCGCACCCTGGATGACCCGGTGGTCGTAGGTCGAGCTCAGCGTCATGATCTTGTTGACCGCGAGCCTCGCGAGCGTCTCCGGCGCGCACCCCTGGTACTCGGCCGGGTAGTCCATCGCCCCGACGCCGATGATGCAGCCCTGCCCGGCCATCAGGCGCGGCACCGAGTGCACGGTGCCGATCGTCCCGGGGTTGGTGATGGTGATCGTGGTGCCGGTGAAGTCGTCGGCGGTGAGCTTGCCGCTGCGGGCCCGGCGCACGATGTCCTCGTAGGCCTGCCAGAACTCGCGGAACCCCAGCAGCTCGGCGCCCTTGATCGAGGGCACCAGCAGCTGACGCGTGCCATCGACCCGCTCGACGTCGATCGCGAGCCCGAGGTTGACGTGTTCGGGCTTGACCAACGCCGGCCTGCCGTCGATCTCGGTGTAGGAGCAGTTCATCGCCGGTGCGGACTGCAGCGCCTTGACCAGCGCGAAGCCGATGAGGTGGGTGAACGAGACTTTGCCGCCCCGGCTGCGCGCCATGTGGTTGTTGATGACGACCCGGTTGTCGATGAGCAGCTTGGCCGGCACCTCGCGCACACTCGTGGCGGTGGGCACCCCGAGGCTCTTCTCCATGTTGCCGACCACGCGCGCCGCGGGGCCCTTGAGCGGCACGGTATCGGCACCGGTCGGTGCCTGAGGTTTCGGCGCCGGGCGGGCGGGTGTCACGTGGGGTGTCGTGGGTCGCTGGCCGGGCAGCTGGGTGTCCGCAGGGCGGCTGGCGTCGACGGCCTTCTGCGCGGGGTGGCTGGCGGGGGGAGCCGGCGTGGTGAGGCCGGCCGCCGGAGCGGGGTC
>JBOHCZ010000374.1:0-17454 GCA_050699195.1 Streptomycetales bacterium | reverse complement strand
TGTAGTTCCAGTCTGGGTGCCAGTCGTGGCGGTGTAGCGCGCCGGTGTCGTGGAGGGTCTTGATCTGAGCGTCGGGGATCTTGACGCCGACTGGGTAGGTGTCGGTGTCGAGTTCGGCGTGGACGGTCAGGCCGGTCCGTGTGGTGGTCGCGGCGATGGACTGCACGATGACTTCGTGACTGGTCAGGGGCCGGCCGCGCCAGTTCATCGAGATGTGGGAGAACAGGCGATATTCGATCTTGTTCCACTTTGACGTGCCGGGCGGCAGGTGGCACACGGTGATGATCAGGCCGGTGTCCGCGGCGAAGGCGGCGAGTTCGGTTTTCCATAGCCGGGTGCGGGAGCCGTTGGATCCGCCGCCGTCGGCGGTGATCAGCAGCCGGGGTGCGCTCGGGTAGGAGTTCGCGGCGGAGTGCCACCAGCGTCGGATCGTGGCCACGGCGAAGGCGGCGGTGTCGTGGTCGGTGCCCACACTCACCCAGCCGCTGTCCGCGCCTACGTCGTAGACGCCGTACGGGTTGGCCTTGCCCAGGCTGGGGTCGATGAAGTCGTGGACCTTGACCTGCTCGGGGTCTCCGGCCGGTCGCCATTCCTTCCCTGCGTTCTTGTAGGGCCCGACGAGTTCCTTCTTCTTGGTATCCACGCTGATCACCGGATCGCCCGCGGCCAGGTGCTGTCCGGCTCGGTCGTTGAGGTAGGCGAACTGGGCGCCGCAGTCCGGGTGCTGCCCGCCCTCGATCGTCTTGGCGTTGCCTTGCAGGCTGAAGCCCTGCTCATGCAGCAGCCGGGCCACGGTATCCGCGCCGACCCGATACCCGGCCGAGGTCAGCTCGGCGGCCAACTTGCGGGTCGACAGCGTCGTCCAGCACAGCGAGGACTCGGGGTCACCGCGCCGGGTCGGCTCCACCAGCGCCAGCAGCGCCACGAGCAGCGCCGGGTCAGTCGCGGTGGTGGACTTACGGCCACCGCCCTCCCGCCGGACCCGCCTCAGCGGCGGCTGCCCAGACTCCAGCTCGGCCACCCCAGCGGAAATCCGCGACCGCGATGCCCCACTCGCCTGGGCTACCGCGGCGATACCGCCATGGCCCAGCGACCGCGCCTCACCGGCCATGACCAGCCGTTGCTGACGCTCATCCAGATGCGGCAGCACCGCCTCGAACTTCGCCCGCAACGACGTCACCACGCCCACCTCGACAGCCACTACACCATCATGACGGACGGAATCTCATATGAAGCGGTTATTTATCGGCGCGCCCTTAGCGCTGTACGTGGCCGCCGCAGCGGTTTTTCTCAACGTTTCCTGGCGACATTGGCCGGCCCGTGTTTTCGCCCTTCCGGAGGAGCTGACCGGGTACCGGCGGCGGCTGCGGATCCAGGCGCTGGTCATCCTCGGGCTGGTCGGTACGGCGTTCGTCACCGCGCTGGGCGTGAGCATCGGGTTGCGGTCGTGATGCGCGTCGTCATCGCGGGATCCAGCGGCCTGATCGGCACTGCCCTCTGTCGTTCGCTTGAAAGGGACGGGCACACCGTGGTGCGGCTGGTGCGCCGCGATCCCGGTTCGCACGGAGAGGTGCGTTGGGATCGCGGCGCCTCGACGGCTCCGCGGGTCGCCGACGGCGCCGACGTCGTGGTGAACCTCGCCGGTGCGGGCCTCGGGCATCATCGCTGGACGCGCCGGTACAAGGACACCATCCTGCGTAGCAGGACCGATACCGCAGCGGCCGTTGCGGTCATGGCGGCCGAGACCGTCCGGCCACCCGGGGTGCTCATTTCCGCCTCGGGCATCCGCTACTACGGCATTGACCGGGGTGATGAGGTCCTGACCGAGTCGGCCGGGCCGGCTTCGTCGGGTTTCCTGCCGGCAGTCGCCCACGCGTGGGAGGCCGCAACCGAGCCCGCCACCAGGGCGGGTGTCCGGGTATGTCACCTGCGGCTCGGCCTGGTGCTGTCACGCCACGGTGGAGTCCTGCCGCAACTGTTGCCGATGTTCGGCGCGGGATTGGGAGCGCGCTGCGGCTCCGGGCAGGAATTTTGGAGCTATGTATCTCTTACCGACACGGTCCGCGCTATTCACTTCCTGGCACGTCATCCAGGCGCCCAAGGCCCGTATAACATCACCGCACCTAGCCCGGTCCGCAATCGGGAATTCACGCGTGCGCTGGCTCGCGAGCTCGGCAAGCCGGCCGTTCTCCGGATCCCGATGTGGGCCCTGCGCATGACACTGCGCAGGCCGCCGAAGTATTCGGCGGCCTGCGCGTCGTTCCCGACCGTCTGACCGACGCCGGATTCCGCTTCGAACACCCCGACGTGGGCTCGGCCCTACGCGACGCCATGCGGTCGGGCGTTGCGGTGTGATGCGGGGCGCGTGCGCCTGGGGGCGGCTGCCGTAGCTATCCCTCGGCGTCGACGGCTCCGCGAAGAAGGTACGCGCGGCCGCTCGCTGTCTCGGGCGCACGGGGCCCGATGGGCATGACGCGGGCCATGGCCGCTCGCCGTGCGCCATGGCGAAACGTCGCTTAATATGTGTAAAAGTCGCGAACTGCTACAGTTCAAGCCTCCGGCCGACCACAGGGAGTGACGGTCGGAGGCCAGCAAGGGGGGTGCCCAGCGCGGGGTGTTTCGCGCCCTAGGGGAGGTCCCGGTGTCGTCTCGGGGGGGTTTGAACATCATGCGACCGTTGGTTCGCGCGGCCGGGATGCGTCCGTAGTGCGCTGGGTCGTGGCCTCGAGCCTGAGATTCCGGCGTCTGGTGGTGGCGGCCGCGGTGGCCTTGATGGCGGGCGGCGCCCTGGGGCTCCAGGACACCAAGGTGGACGCGCTGCCGGAGTTCGCTCCGCCGGTCGTCGAGATCCGCACCGAGGCCCTCGGGCTCTCAGCCGCGGAGGTGGAACAGCTCATCACCGTGCCGCTCGAGGCGGACCTGCTCAACGGCGTCGCCTGGCTCGACGAGATCCGATCGGAATCCGTTTCCGGGCTATCGGAGGTCGAGCTCATCTTCGAGCCCGGCACGGACATCCTCCGGGCGCGGCAGGTCGTGGCGGAGCGCCTGACCGGTGCCCTCGGGCTGCCGCAGGTGTCCAAGCCCCCGGAGATGCTTCAGCCGCTGTCGTCGACCAACCGGGCCATGATGGTCGGCCTGTCCTCGGACAAGCTCTCCCTCGTCGAACTCTCGGTGCTGGCCCGGTGGGACCTGCGGCCGAAGCTGATGGGTGTCCCAGGGGTGGCCAACGTGTCCATCTACGGGCAGCGGGAGCGGCAACTGCAGGTGCAGGTGGACCCAAAGCAGTTGCGCGAGGAGGAAGTGTCGCTGCAGCAGGTGATGGAGACCACCGGGAACGCGCTGTGGGTGTCGCCGCTGAGTTTCGTCGAAGCGTCGACGCCAGGCACCGGGGGGTTCATCGACACGCCCAACCAACGACTAACGGTGCAGCACGTCTCACCCATCGTCGGGGCCGCCGACCTCGCGAGGGTGGCCGTCGAGGAGTCGGAGGGGCTACGCCTGTCGGACGTGGCGAAGGTGGTGGAGAACCACCAGCCGCTCATCGGGGACGCGATCACCAAGGACGGCGCCAACCTCCGGCTGGTCATCGAGAAGTTCCCCGGGGTGGGTGCGACAGAGGTGACCGGGGACGTCGAGGACGCTCTCGACGAGATGCGGTCGGCCCTTCCCGGCGTCCAGATCGACAGCGGGCTCTACCAACCGGCCAGCTTCATCGACACGGCGCTCGGCAACCTCGGCTGGATGGTCCTGCTCGGCCTCGTCCTTGTCGCCGCGTTCTTCGCGCTGCTTCTCTTCGAGTGGCGTGCCGCGGTGATCAGCCTGGTGGCGGTCTCGCTGTCCGTCATGACGGCCGCCCTGCTGCTCCACCTGCGTGGTGCCACGTTCAACCTGATGCTGCTCGCGGGCCTTGTGGTGGCCCTCGGCGTCGTGGTCGACGACGCGATCGTCGACGTCGACACGATGAAGCGGCGTCTGGCCCGGAACCGGCAGGAGGGTGGCGGCAGGCCAGCGGAGTCCGTCGTCGTGGACGCCTCACTCGAGCGACGTGGCCCCGCGGTGTTCGCCACCCTCGTCATCCTCGTGGCCGTGGTGCCGGTGCTGGTGCTGGGTGGCCTCACGGGGGAGTTCTCGCGTCCGCTGATGCTCTCCTACGTCCTCGCGGTGCTGGCGTCCATGCTGGTCGCCCTGACCGTCACGCCGGTGCTCGGCTTCCTGCTGCTGTCCAAGGCGCCGCTCCAGCGGCACACGTCTCCGGTGACCCGCTGGCTGCAGGGCCGCTATGACCTCGCGCTCTCGCGACTCGTCGGCCGGCCTGTCGCGGCCTACGTCGCCGTCGCAGTGATGGCGGCCGCCGGGCTCGCGGCCGTCCCCAGCCTCGGTGACAACGAGATCCTTCCGCCGCTCCGGGAACGTGACCTGCTGTTCCAGTGGGACGCGCCCGCTGGCACCTCCCACCCGGAGATGGCACGCATCACGGACGAGGCAAGCCGCGAGCTGCGGGCGCTGCCGGGAGTCAGCGGCGTCGGGGCGCTCGTCGGACGCGCCATCGGCTCGGACCAGGTGGTCGACGTCAACTCCGGCGAGCTGCTGGTCCACATCGACCCGGACGCCGACTACGACACCACCGTGGACGCTGTGCACGAGGTGGTCAACGGCTACCCCGGCCTGCTCCGCCAGGTGCAGACCTACCCCGAGCAGCGGATCCGGGAAGTCAAGACCGGTACGGACGACGACCTTGTCGTGCGCGTGTTCGGGCAGGACCCAGAGACCCTTCGCGAGTCGGCGGACCAGGCGCAACAGGCGATCTCCAAGGTGGACGGCGTCGAGACCCCCCGCGTGGACCAGGGGGAGCAGGAGCCGACGGTGGAGGTCCAGGTCGACCTGGCCGCGGCCGAACGCCACGGGGTCAAACCAGGGGACGTCCGCCGCGCGGCGGCCACCCTGATCTCCGGTGTCGGGGTCGGCAGCCTCTTCGACCGGCAGAAGGTGTTCGACGTCGTGGTGTGGGGAACGCCCGAGATCCGGCACAGCCTCACCAGCGTGCGCGAGCTCCTCATCGACAAGCCCGGAGAGGGACAGGTGCGGCTCGGAGACGTCGCCGACGTGCGAGTGTCGCCGAACCCGACCGTCATCAAGCGCGAGTCGGTGTCGCGGTACATGGACGTCGTCGCCACCGTCGACGGGCGTGATCTCGACTCCGTGACGAGCGACGTCGAGGCGCAGCTGCAGCGTCTCGACTTCCCGATCGAGTACCACGCGGAGGTCGTCGGAGATCCCCCGGGGCAGTTCGAGACCCAGGGGTTGTGGGGAGTGAGCATCGCCGCCGCGATCGGGGTGCTGCTGTTCCTGCAGGCCGCCTTCGGCAGCTGGCGCCTGGCGTCCCTGCTCTTCGTGACCCTGCCGGTGGCAGTGGCAGGAGGCGTCATCGCCGCGTGGGCAGGCATCGAGACGGTGTCGCTGGCCGCGCTCGCCGGGCTCTTCACGGTCCTGGGCATCGCGGCAAGGAACAGCATCATGTTCGTCAGGCACTACCAGTGGCTGGAGCGCGAAGAGGGCGAGCCCGTGGGTCCCGGTCTTGTGCTGCGTGGGTCGCGGGAACGGTTCCTGCCGGTCGTCCTGACCGCGGGTGCGACAGCCCTGGCGCTGACCCCCGCTCTCGTCCTCGGCAACATCCCCGGTCTCGAGGTCGTACGCCCGGTGGCGGTCGTGGTCCTCGGTGGGCTCGTCACGACGACGATCTTCAGCCTGTTCGTCGTCCCGTCCCTGTACCTGCGTTTCGCGTCCGGCCCCAGAGGTGAGACACCGGGGCCGTACGCCGCCCCCTCCCACCCACGGGAAGGCCACGCGTAGTACGTCATCCAGAGAGGTGGTCCGATGCGACACAGCGAGCGACGCTTGCGTGGCTGGGTCGCTTGCGCGCTCGTCGCGGGGGTTCTGCTCGCGGCGTGCGGGCAGAGCGCGGAGAGCAAGGAGACCACGACCGACCTGAGCGCCGCGGAGATCCATCCCGTGCCCGGGTCTGACCTGGCCCGCGTCACCATGACGGAGCGGGCGGTCGAGCGGCTCGGTGTCCAGACCACCGCGGTGGAGTTGAGCCGCGTGCCGGTGGACCCCACCGGCGGTGATGCCAAGGCCGAGCGCAAGGTGATCCCGTACTCCGCGGTGCTGTACGACCCCGACGGCCACACCTGGGCCTTCACCAACCCCGATGGGCGGAACTACATCCGAGCGGCCATCGACGTCGACTACGTCGACGGCGACGTGGCCGTGCTCTCGGACGGTCCTGCCGTCGGAACCGAGGTCGTGACCCTGGGAGCGGCCGAACTGTACGGCGCCGAACTCGGCGTCGACGTGGAGTGAGAAGGGAACGGGACGTCACGCCATGATGCGCTGGATCATCGGGTCGAGCCTGAAGTTCCGCTTCATCGTGGTCGCCGCCGCGGCGGCGATGATGTACTTCGGCGTTGCGCAGATCCGTGACATGCCGGTGGATGTCTTTCCGGAGTTCGCCCCGCCACGGGTCGAGATCCAGACCCCCTCCCTGGGTCTGTCGGCGTCCGAGGTGGAGGATCTGGTCACCGTTCCCCTCGAGCAGTCGCTGCAAGGCGTCGAGGGATTGGAAGAGATCCGATCCCAGTCGGTGCCCCAGCTCTCGTCGGTTGAGCTGATCTTCGAGCCGGGGACCGACCTGCTCAAAGCGCGACAGCTCGTGCAGGAGCGCGTCAACACGGTGACCCCGAGCCTGCCGAGCTGGTCGAGCCCACCCGTCATGATCCAGCCCCTGTCGGCGACCAGCCGCGTCATGAAGATCGGACTGACGTCGGACAGGCATTCCCTGATCGACATGTCGATGATCTCCTACTGGAAGATCAGGGAGCGCCTGCTGCGGGTGCCCGGCGTGGCGAACGTCGCCATCTGGGGCGAGCGGCTGCAGATGCTCCAGGTGCAGACCGATCCGGAACGGATGCGCGCCCATGACGTCACGCTCGACCAGGTCATGCAGACCACGTCGGACGCCGTCGACGCGGGGCTCTTGCAGTACTCGAACGGCGCACTCATCGGGACCGGGGGGTTCATCGACACGCCCAACCAGAGGTTGGGGATCCGCCACGTCCAGCCGATCGTCTCGCCGAACACGCTGGCGCAGGTCCCCATCACGACCGACGACGGCAGGCACGTCCAGCTGCGCGACGTCGCCGACGTAGTCGAGGACCACCAACCACTCGTCGGTGACGCCGTCATCAACGACGGTCCGGGGCTCATGCTCATCGTCGAGAAGCTGCCGTGGGGAAACACCCTCGAGGTGACGCGCGAGGTCGAAGAGGCGATGAAAGACATGGCTCCCGGCCTGCGGGGTATCAATGTCGACACCACGATCTTCCGGCCGGCGACATTCGTCGAGATCTCCATCGACAACCTGACCCGGGCGATGGTGGTGGGCTTTCTGCTCGTGGTGCTCGTCATCGGCGCCTTCCTCTTCGAGTGGCGCGTCGCCCTGATCAGCCTCGTGACGATCCCGCTGTCGCTGATGGCGGCCGGGATCGTGCTCTACTTGCGTGGCGCGACGATCAACACGATGGTGCTCGCGGGTCTCGTCATCGCCTTGGGCGCCATCGTCGACGACGCGATCATTGACGTCGAGAACATCGTGCGGCGACTACGTCAGAATCGCCGGGAGCGAACCGGCAGGTCGACGGCGTCCGTGATCCTCGAGTCGTCAATCGAGGTGCGGGGCCCGATCATCTACGCGACGCTCATCATCGTGGCCGCCGCGCTGCCGGTGTTCTTCCTCGAGGGGCTGACGGGAGCGTTCTTCCAGCCGCTGGTGCTCTCGTACACGCTCGCGACGCTGGCGTCCCTGCTCGTCGCCCTCACCGTGACCCCGGCTCTGTGCCTCATCATGCTGCGCAAGTCGACACTGGAGCGTCGCGAGTCGCCGCTGGTTCGCTGGCTGCAGCGCGGGTACCAGGCCGCGCTGCAGCGCATCGTCGTCCGTCCACGCTGGGCGTACTCGACAGTCGCCGTCGTCGCGCTGGCCGGGGTCGCGACGATGCCGCAGCTCGGGCAGACGCTGCTGCCCTCGTTCAAGGAACGCGACTTCCTCATGCACTGGCTCACCGAGCCGAGCACCTCGCTCCCGGAGGAGAGGCGCATCACGACGGAGGCCAGCAAGGAGCTGCGCCAGATCCCCGGAGTCCGCAACTTCGGCGCCCACATCGGGCAGGCCCTGCTGTCCGACGAGGTGGTCGGCCCCTACTTCGGCGAGAACTGGGTCAGCGTCGACCCCGACGCGGACTACGACAAGACCGTGACCCGCATCCAGAACGTCGTCGACGGATACCCGGGAATCTTCCGCGACGTGCAGACCTACCTCGAGGAGCGGATCAGTGAGGTTCTCACGGGGGCGGCCGAGCCTGTCGTCGTACGCATCTTCGGTGAGGACCTCACTGTCCTGCGCGAGAAGGCGGCCGAGGTGGAGAAGATCCTCAAGAAGGTGCCCGGTCTCACCGACGAGCACGTGGACCTGGCGACGGACGTCCCGCAGATCGAGGTCAAGGTCCACCCCGCGGCGGCCCAGAAGCACGGGCTCAAGCCGGGCGACGTGCGCCGGGCGGCGGGCATCCTGGTAGCGGGAGAGGAGGCCGGCGACATCTTCCGCGGCGGCAAGGCGTACGACGTCCAGGTGTGGAGCACCCACGAGACACGCAACAGCCTCTCGAGCATCAAACAGCTGCCCATCGACGCCCCGGACGGGGAAACGGTACTGCTGCAAGAGATCGCCGACGTGGACATCGTGAAGACCCCGAACGCCATCGAGCGCGACGAAGGCTCCCGTCGCCTCGACGTGGGCGCTGACATCGCGGAGGGGGCCGACCTCGGCGCCGCCGTCGATGACCTCGGGAGTCGGCTTGACAACGTGGACTTCCCGTTCGGGTACAACGCCGAGATCCTCGGGGAGTGGAAGGAGCGGCAGGAGGCTCAGAGTCAGCTGATGACCTTCTCGGCGGTGGCGGGGATCCTCATCCTCCTGCTGCTCGTGACGTCGTTCGGAAGCTGGCGCCTGGGACTGCTGTCCTTCCTGACCCTTCCTATCGCCCTCGTGGGCGGGCTGTTGGCGGCCTACTTCGGGGGCGCGATCGTCTCGCTGGGTTCTCTCGTCGGCTTCTTCACCGTGTTCGGCATCGCGGCACGCAACGGGATCCTGCTCGTCAACCACTTCCAGCACCTGGAGCGGTACGAGGGTGAGGAGTTCGGCCCGGCCCTGGTCGTCCGGGGGGCCAAGGAACGGCTGTCGCCGATCCTCATGACGTCACTGGCCACAGGGCTCGCCCTGGTGCCGCTGGTCGTGGCGGGCGACATCCCCGGTCACGAGATCGAGCACCCCCTGGCGGTCGTGGTCGTCGGCGGGTTGGCCACGTCGACGCTGCTCAACCTGTTCGTCGTGCCGTCCCTGTACCTGCGCTTCGGCAAGAGCAGGCGCAACGGCTCGAGCCCTGCGGGCGGTGCCGAGGCCATTCCCGGGGCACCGCCCCCGGCGATCTGATGAGTCTCCGGACATGCCGGGACGTTCACCCCCGTGCTGACGCCTGCGGTATGAACGTTCTATGCTGGCGGTATGAACGTGGAGCGAGTGACCGTCAGCCTGCCGGCTGAGCAGACCCGCCAGCTCCGGCGTGTTGTCGAGTCCGGAGGAGCCGCGAGCGTGTCTGCATACGTCAGCGCCGCCCTCGACGATCGCCTTTCGCGAGACCGGGCGTTGGCCGAGCTCGAGGACATCATGGGCGGGCCGCCGCCCCGCGATGCGCTCGCGTGGGCCTACCGGACCCTCGGGGTTGACGAGGGCCAGGCCGACGCCGGCCACGCGCGCGCCTCGTGATCGGCGGGCGGGTCCTCGATACTTCCGCCGTCGTGGACTTCGCCACGGGCAAGAGCATGTACACCCAGACTCTCGCGTGGGCAGCTGTCGAACGGGGCATCGTCTTGGCCGTCCCGGCCAACGCCCTGTTCGCGGCATGGTCAACCGTGGCCGACAACGCCTGGCGCACCCTCGACAAGCTGTTGGACCTTCCGGTGACCGTCATCGACGAAATCGACCGCGCCGCGGCGCGGGAGATCGGGACATGGCTGGCCGTACGCGACGCCGCCTCTCTCGCGGCTGGACACGTGGCATGGAGCGCCGTACGCCGCGGGTGGCCCGTCATCACCGCGGACCCCGCACCCCTGCTCGCCATCGACCCCGGTGTCCAGATCGAGCGGCTGCCCTGACGACGGCGCAGGGATCGGCCAATCGGGCGCCGCGGCTCTCACGCGTGGGGGTCGGTGACGCCGCCGGGGCAGGCGAGCCGCTCGACGTCCCAATTGGCGCGGCGGGCACCGGCCTGGTAGGCGCTTTCGTAGAAGTCCAGCACGGTGGCGTGGGGATCGGCGGCGGCCCGCGCGTCGGAGTAGCGCAGTAGGGCCAGGTGGCTGCCGTTCTGAGGCACCCAGGTGGCGGCCGTAGGTTGCAGCGACTCGTCGGCCAGGCCGGGAGGTTCGGGGGCGGTGTAGGAGTAGAAGGCCGGCTCGGGGAGGTTGTCGTCGCCGAACCAGAACCCGGAGCTGATCACCTCCCGGGAGTAGGCCTCCCGCAGTACCGGGCCGACCTGGCGGGGTTGGTCGATGTGGCGGTCGGAGAACCGGGTGACGGCCAGGTCGAAGGTGTGCCAGAAGTGGTGCACCGGGCTGATCTTGCCGGCAAACCGGGCGGAGAACTGCTCCAGGACGAGGTTCACCTGGCTGAGGACCTGCCAGTAGCGCGTGACCCAGTACGGGTCGTAGGCGGCGTGTTCGGTGTCGTCGGCGAAGGACCGCCCGGAGTCGGGCAGGTCGAATGGGGTGGGTCTGGCCAAACGCACCCTTACCCCGACCGCGTTCAGCGCCTCGAACAGGCGCGCGTAAAACGCGGCCACGGACTGCCCGGGCAGCGGAAACGACGCCGACCGGCCGTCCAGGGCGGTCACCTCCAGGCGGTGGCCGAGGAAGTCGAAGTCGATCGCGAAGATCGGGTTGCCGTCCCCGAGGCCCATCGGCCGGGTGGTGAGACCCCGCCCTGTGAGGTGGAACGGCACGTGCCACCAGTGGTTACGCCGCGGCGTAGCCGCGAGTCGGATCTTGCCCACGATCTGGGCAAACCGGTGCAGTGTGGCCTTTGTGTCGGCCCACTCCGCCAGGGGCATCGGTGGGAACAACTCCATGAACTAACCCCCCCTGGGGTCTTGTGCGGTGCGACGGGCCCGGCTCAGGTGCCCGCTCGGGTGCCTGCTCGAGGCTCGGCGTAGTCACAAGTCCCCAGATCAGCCATCTGCCCTGCGGCGCGCACCACCTCGGCGCCCAACCCCTCCAGCTGAACGCGCAGCGCTGTATCACGCAACACCCCGGCCTCGTCGAACACCTCCCACGCCCGCGCCACGGGAAGCACCAGCGGTACCGCCCAGGCGCGCAGCGCACGGACGATGAACTCCATCGTGTTCACCGCCTGCAAGCCCTGACTACCCCCTGCCGTCGTGATCAACCCGATGACTTTGTCGGTGAGATACGGCGGATCGTGGGCGGACAGCAGCTGCAGCCAATCCACCGCATTCTTGAACGATCCACTGACCGAGCCGTGATACATCGGGCTGCTCCACACCATCGCCTGCGCTTTCGACGCCGCCTTGGCCAACGTCTGCGCTTCGGTAGGCGGGTTCATGTCTGGTACGTACATCGGCAGACCCAGCTCACGCACGTCGAAGCGCTCGATCTTGCCCCCGGCCCGTGCCGCTCCCGTCAGCGCAGCTTCCAGCGCCGCCCGGCTCGCGGAGCCCGCGCGCATCGACCCGCCAAGGCCGACGACGGTAAGAACCCCCACAGCTCACGCTCCCTCCGAACGCCTGGCTACCCGACGCGCGTTGATCGTTGTCGACGCGCTGCCGCGCTTGCGGATGCGCTGGTCGATGACGGCCCGGCCGGTGAGGCGGCCCGAGACGCGTTGCTCACCGACGACCTCATCGATCGGATGTGGGAGCTGCGCGCGAAGGTTTCCGCCTACGAGGCGGCCTACGTCGCCGCCGCGGGAGCCTCGACTGCCCGCTGGTAACAGCTGACGTGAAGCTGACGCCGACGGGCTACGTTGCGATGTCCGACTGGTGGGGGCACCGCATGAGGTCGAGGGTGTGGGCCAGGACGGCCCGGCCGAGCCGGGGCATCAGCCTCCGGCGGGGGTGAGCACTACGAAATCCGCGCCGGACGGGTCGAGGCAGACCGCCAGGCGTCCGACACCTTCCGCATCCTCCGGACCCATCTGCAGACTGCCGCCGTTTCCGGTGACCCTGGCGACGGTGGCGTCACAGTCCGCCACCCGGAACACCGGGTGCCAGTAGGGGCGGCCGTCGGCCAAGGCGAGGTACTCCGCGGCGAGCTGCATGATGCCGCCCTGCATGCGCTCCTGGCCGCCGCCGGAAGGAGTGATGAGCGAATACGTCCCTCCGCCGCCCGGTAGTGCCATGTCCTCGGTCTCCCAGCCGAAGAGGGTGCCGTAGAACTCCTTCGCGGCGGCCGCGTCGGTGGTGTAGAGCTCGATCCAGGTCAGGGTGCCCGGCTCGTCCACCGTCTCCAGGCCATGGCTTTTTTCCGGCTGCCAGACAGCGAACTGACCGCCCAACGGGTCGGTGAGTTGGGCTATCCGGCTTTCGCCGTCGGCATCGAACGTGGCGACCCGCACCGTGCCGCCCAACCGCTCCACGGCTTGGGCCGTGGCCTCCGCGTCGGGGGTGTCGAAGTAGATCATCCAAGCCGAGCGTGCCCCCTCCTCCGTGAGCGGGCCGACCGCGCCGACGGTCTTGCCGTCCAACCGGAAGACGCCGTAACCTCCCGCGTCTGGAGCGAAGGACTGGAGCTCCCAGCCGAACACCGAACCGTAGAACGCGGCCGCGGCGGCGACATCGGGGGCACCCAGATCGAGCCAGCAGGGGGAGCCGGCAACAAAGTCGGTAGTAATCATGGCATTCCTCGCTTACGGTCTCCTGCCATCTCCAGTTAGTGATCGCTCGCCCAGTCTGGTGCCCTGATCTGCGTCATGGGTCGCGGTGCCCGGGAAGTCCTCGAAGTGCCTCCGGACAGCACGTCCCGGAACCCCACAGGAGCATCGGCGTGGGGTAAGCACCGGTTTCGATCTACCTGACCCCATGCTGGTGTCCCCGCCCACCCAGTGGTAGGGGCGAAGGTCCCTTCAGGGCCATGGCCGGAGAAACCGGCAGTCACGCGCTCACAGGCTGCAACGCCGTACGGTGGATGGCGAGCGGTCCGGCAGCGCCGTGCTGCCTTGTCGATGACGGCGTGCGTGCTCCCGTACACCGGATCCGTGACTGCCATCCGGTCCCGAGGCACCGGTAACGATCACGAAATGCGGCGACCGTTGTCCACGGTCCAAGATCATCTCAGCCCTAGGAATACTTCCGGGGCAGTGCGGCTTGGCGTTGGAGACAACGATGCGGGTGCCGGGGTCCGTTTCGTAGGCCGTCGCTACGGCCTGACCTCGCGGGCGACCAGGTCGACAAGGCAGTCGACAGGACAGCAGAGAGGACCATGATCAGGTGAGGGCCCGACTCTTCACGGAGGAGAACCGGAAGTGGTGGACCCTCACGTCGGTGGCGTTCGGGCTCTTCATGATCATGCTGGACAACACGGTGGTGAACGTCGCGCTTCCGTCGATCCGCAGGGACCTGGGCATCGATATCTCCGAGCTCGAGTGGATCGTCAACGGCTACGCTCTGACCTTCGGCGTCCTGATGCTCAGCGGCGGCAAGCTCGCTGACCTTTACGGTCGGCGGCTCATCTTTATCGCGGGGCTCGTGATCTTCACCATTGCCTCTCTTGCCTGCGGCCTTGCACCCAACGCCGAGATCCTCATCGCGGCGCGTACCGTCCAGGGGGTGGGTGCAGCGCTGATGAACCCGGCGACGCTGTCGATCATCACGGCGACCTTTCCGCCGCGTCAGCGCGGCACCGCGATCGGCATCTGGGCGGGCGTCTCCGCGCTCGCGCTGGCGATCGGGCCACTGATCGGCGGCCTGCTCACCGAGCATGTCAGCTGGAGCTGGATCTTCTTCATCAACGTTCCGATCGGTGTGCTCGCGGTACTGGTCGCGCGCATCGTCATCATCGAGACTCGAGATACCTCTCGTGAACAGCGACTCGACCTGCCGGGGCTGATCACCTCGGGAACCGGGCTCTTCGCGTTGACATACGGGCTGATCCAAACCAATCAGCACGCGTGGACCTCACCCCTGGTCCTGTCGATGTTCGCCGTCGCCGTGGTGTCGCTCGCCGTGTTTGTCATGCTCGAGCTGCATCAGCGCATCCCGATGCTCGACCTGTCGTTGTTCCGCAACACCACCTTCGCCGGCGCTAACATGGTGATGCTGCTCGTCGGCCTCGCGATGTTCGGCTTCTTCTTCTTCAACTCGCTGTTCATCCAGAACATCGTCGGTTTCTCGGCCGTCCAGACCGGCGCGACGTTCCTTCCGATGACCGTGATGATCGTGCTGGTCGCGCCTGCCGCTGGACGGCTCGCCGACCGCTTCGGTCCGCGCTGGCTGATGGGCCTCGGGATGACACTGGTGGCGCTCTCGCTCCTGCTGTTCGGGCGTCTCGACGCCAACGCGACGTTCTGGTCGATGCTGCCTGGTTTGCTCGTCGGCGGCCTCGGCATGGCCTTCACCATGGCCCCGACGACCACGGCAGCGATGAGCTCGGTGCCGGTCAATAAGGCCGGCGTGGGCGCGGCGATGATCAACAGTGTGCGTCAGATTGGTGGTTCGACCGGCATCGCGGTCATGGGCGCGCTGTTCGCGACGGAGGTGAACGTCGGGCCGACCGATCCGCGGTATATCAGCCAATTCGTAGCGGGATATCACCTCGCGCTCCACATCGCTACAGCGATCGCACTGGCCGGCGCGATCGTCGCCGTGTTCATGGTACGGCGCCTCCGCCCCGCCCAGCATCACGAAATGGTCGAACCGGTCGCCGCCGGGCCGCCATGAGGTCTACGCCAAGTGTCTCGACGGTCAGGACGCTATCGCCAAGAAGCAAGTGCAAGCGCCGCTGTGCGGGCATCACTGTCCCCGCAGTCATCGGTGATGCCACCAAGCGTGGAGAGCGACGTTGATGAAAGCTGGAGCGCAAGTTACCGTGAAGTATATGGCCAGAGACGTAAACACAATATCGGACTCGCGGAGTACGTATGAACAGCAATTCCGATGAAGGGGGCTGTCGTAACCGGGCAAGCTCTGCCGCTTGTCACGAAGCGCCATGGTGACCTAACGCCTTTTGATCTCTGGGCTATCTACGGATGCGCGAACTTGAGATACGAGCTTGGTCAGAGCGCGTTCGTATTCGGCTTCCATGGTGGGGAGTCTGTACAGATAAGACCCTTCGTCGCTGCAGGCCTTAATCGTCACCAGGGTTTGGTGCCTGCCGACGGCCAGGACCTGGGTTTCCATTTTGATCGGCATCCGACGGCGCCCTGCAGACATGTAGACGCCAAAGAGACGAAAGGCTAGACGAGAACCGAAGGTGGACCTCAGTTCGATCAGGCTTTCGCTATCCTCCGTCCGTTGGCAGCGACCACCGAGCGTTACCACAGCCTGCTCCACCGCGTTCGCGGCGTGATCCACGGCCATAGGCGTGTCGCCGGTATCTGACACACAGATCGGCTCCTTGGTGGAAGTCACGGCAGAGGATTCGGGAAGCCCTCGTCGTCTCCTATGTCTGCGATCCATAGAACGCGCCATCCAGCAGAACCCGGGTGCGAAGATCGCGCCGAATAGTATGCCGCCAAGCATCGCACGTGGTGGAGATTCTCCGAGAACTAGCCCCGCGAGCGCGTTAAAGGAAGCTGCCACAGCGGCGGTGAGCAGCAGGGCTAATTTAGAGCGCACGACCATATCGTATCCATTCCGCAGCATGTGCTACCTACGCACGGGGACTCCCTCTTCCCCTCAGCCGTCTGTACCCGTCTAGGAGAACCCCGAACAGAAACAGTCCTCCGACGCCCGCCATGACGAGTCCGCTGAGCATGAGAACAGCGCTGTCTTCCTGGATACCTCGCCAGAGGGCCGCTACCCCGAACACAACGAAAGCAGCGAGAATGCTTCCGAGGATCCAGGAATGCGACGGCTTCCAGACAACCTCAGTTGGTGGGGCTGTTGGGGTATCATCTATTCGAATTGCTCTGAAGAGAAAAAACGTCAACGTTCCCGCGATGGTGCCATGCCAAGCAAGCGCTTTCCATTCAGCATTAAAACCGGCGATACCGGCAGAAATAGCCGAGGCTAACGCAACCCCACCATAGAGGATGATCCGCGTCCGATTGCTGAACATCTGGCCCCCTGGCAGCCTGTGCGGTGGGAGCGCCGACGCGCACCACTCCGACCGCTTGATAATGCCGTTTACGGTGCGTCAGGGGAAGCCATCTACATCGCCACGTCGTAACCGCTCGGGGTGGGTACGTAGCCTGACCGCAGTCCGGGTAGCCAGGGTGGTGCTGTCCCCCATCTCAAGCCTCATACAGATCCGGCCGCCACATCCTGATCTCGTCGTCGAAGTCGCCATTGCGGACGCCCTGCAACGCGGTCATGTAACCAGCCTCGATCGCCTGAACGAGCATCTGCAACACGTTCACGGGCGCATCCTGGCATCCGAACCCCGACCAAGGTTCGCCACCGCGTCCGCCGCAGCTCGCTCGTCTCCCGAGTCACGCGCGACGCTGGCGTGCAGGCTCGCTATGGCACGGACCCAGATGTCAATCTCTTCCATACAAACGGCAGTCATGCCGAGCTCCTGTGGTCGTGACAACGGGGATTCCAACATGCCCGACACGCACGCGAGCCCCAGCGCGTGTAAGCGGCTGGGACTGCGCGGGCGTGTACGGAGGGTTAGTGTCCGCGGGGAGTGTTCGTGAACAGTTGGATGGTGGATGTGTGGCTTATACGCGCAGGCGCGCGCGAGGGAGTGTCCGCGCGGACAGTCACACAGCGTCACGGTCGGGGGTGGTGGCTCGCCAGCGGCCGTAGGTGATCTTCTCGGCGAGTCCTTGGGCAGCGAGGTCGTGGAGCCGGTTGTGGATCCAGCTCTTCCCGCGGCCAGTGCGGGTGACGAGTTCGGCGCGGGTGGCGCCGTTCGTCCCGGCGGCGCGCAGGGCTTCGAGGAGCGTCTGGGTGGGGTCCGGCGCGGGGTCTTCGTCTGGCTGGCCGGGGACCGCTTGCTCCCCCTCGTCGGAGTCGGGGTCGTCGTCGATGCGTCGATGTTGTCGTCGCCGTCCGGGTTCTGGTCGTCGAGGTCCTAGTGGTCGTGGTGGGGGTGGCGTTGGCGGGGGATGCCTGCGCCGTCCCCGTGGAGGTCGGGTTGGCGGCCGCCGTGCGCGCTTGCGACGTGGTC
>JBOHCZ010000373.1:0-3505 GCA_050699195.1 Streptomycetales bacterium | reverse complement strand
TGTCAGCGAGAGCGGCAGGGCGCCGGCGGGGTGTCCAGGCTCGACGCCGCCCGGGCCCTCCCCGAGCGCGACCGGCACGTCGACGCCGTAGGGCCGCAGGGTGCCGGGGGTGCCCTCGCCGAACTGCTGGTCGAACGCACCGGACCCGATGACGACCAGGCGGTCCGCCCCGGCGCGCGCGACCCGGGCGAGGGCGGCGTCGCAGGCCGCGCGGAGGCCGTCAAGATCGGGCGTGGCCCGCCCGGCGACCTCGGGCACGAGCAGCGGCGGGTGCGGGCAGACGGCGGCGGAGACCAGCACGCGCTCAGCCGGTGGGCGCGCCGACCGTGGGCATGCCGAGCGGCACGCTGGCCGGTGCGCGGGGGCTGGTTCGCGCTTCCCATGCGTCGCCCGCCCGGGTAGGCCGCACGCCGAGGACAGGACCGTCGGTCAGCAGGTAGTACGGCGCAGCACGCGTGGCCCGCACCGTGACGATGTCGCCGGGCCTGGGGGCGGCGGCGCCGGACGCGCCGGTCCGGGCCCCGTCCGGCGGCACGAAGTGCACCAGCCGGTTGTCGCGGGCCCGTCCCGACATCCGGCGGGTGGCCCGGTCCTTACGGCCTTCGCCCTCCGCGACCAGCACCTCCAGGGTGCGGCCGACCTGTCGGCGGTTCTCCTCCCACGAGATCTCCTCCTGCACCGCGAGCAGCCGCCCGTAGCGCTCCCGTACGAGCTCCGGGGGAACCTGACCTGGCAGGTCCACCGCGGGGGTGCCGGGACGCCGGGAGTACTGGAAGGTGAAGGCCTGCGCGAACCGCGCCTCCCGGACCACGTGCAGCGTCTGCTCGAAGTCCTCGTCGGTCTCGCCGGGGAAACCGACGATGATGTCGGTCGAGATCGCCGCGTCCGGCAGGGCCGCGCGCACCCGCTCGATGATGCCCAGGTAACGCTCCTGACGGTACGAGCGGCGCATCCGCCGCAGCACCGCGCTCGACCCGGACTGCAAGGGCATGTGCAGCTGCGGCATCACGTTCGCGGTCTCGGCCATGGCCGCGATCACGTCGTCGGTGAAGAACGCCGGGTGCGGGGAGGTGAAGCGGACCCGCTCGAGGCCCTCGACCTCGCCGCAGGCCCGCAGCAGCTTGCCGAAGGCGTGCCGGTCGCCGAACTCCACGCCGTAGGAGTTGACGTTCTGCCCGAGCAGAGTCACTTCCAGCACGCCCTCGGCGACCAGCGCCCGGATCTCCGCCAGCACGTCGCCTGGCCGGCGGTCCTTCTCCTTGCCGCGCAGCGCCGGGACGATGCAGAAGGTGCAGGTGTTGTTGCACCCGACCGAGATCGACACCCAGGCGGCGTAGGGCGACTCACGGCGGGTCGGCAGGGTCGAGGGGAAGGTCTCCAGTGACTCGAGGATCTCGACCTGCGCCTCCTGCTGCACCCGCGCGCGCTCCAGCAGCACGGGGAGCGCACCGGTGTTGTGCGTGCCGAAGACCACGTCGACCCACGGTGCGCGGCGGAGGATCTCGCCGCGGTCCTTTTGGGCGAGGCAGCCGCCGACCGCGATCTGCATGCCGGGGGTGTCCTCCTTGATCGGCCGCAGGTGCCCCAGGTTGCCGTAGAGGCGGTTGTCGGCGTTCTCCCGCACCGCGCAGGTGTTGAACACCACGACGTCAGCCGCCTCGCCTGGAGGCACCCGCAGGTACCCCGCGTCCTCGAGCAGACCGGCCAGCCGCTCCGAGTCGTGGACGTTCATCTGGCAGCCGTAGGTACGGACCTCGTACGTGCGCGCGCTCATCGCCTCCAGCCTATGGCGGAGGGCCGGACCGGTCATAGCGGCGGGCAGCGGCGCGACGCCGGTGACCTCGCCGTCCAGGAGCTTCGTGTACGGTGACTCGTCCCGATGCCACGAACGCCACGCCGGCCTCCCGAAGCTGCTCCAGGAGCGGGCCCTTCGTGGCTCCGGTGCCTGGCCCAGCCCTACTGTCCGGAGAAAGCAGGTCGAGAGGTTGCCTTGTCCACGTTCGTGCACCTTTTCCTGGTCGGTAGGTGGCACCGGACCGTAGGCCGTGGCGGCGGCGAAGCAAACGGATCACGCTGCCTGCGCGAGGCCATAACGGGTCGGTACCAGTCGTGCTCGTCCGTATCGGCGGGGCCGTGACGTGCACCAGGATCGGACCGGCGATGCCGTGTGGGGTGCCCGGCAGCATCGCGGGCAACCGGGCAACACGGTGATCCCGGGAGCGGCTCCCGCTCCGGACCGGAGGAGTACATGAGTCGCCCTCTCGTCGTCCTCGAGAAGGTCAACAAGCACTTCGGTGAGCTGCACGTCCTGCAGGACATCGACCTGACGGTGAGTGCCGGCGAGGTCGTCGTGATCCTGGGTCCGTCCGGGTCGGGCAAGTCCACGCTGTGCCGGACGATCAACCGGCTCGAGCCGATCGACTCGGGCACGATCACCGTCGACGGGGTTGCCCTCCCCGAGGAGGGCGGGGAACTCGCCCGGCTGCGCTCCGACGTCGGCATGGTGTTCCAGTCGTTCAACCTCTTCGCGCACCGGAGTGTGCTCGAGAACGTCATGCTGGGGCCGGTCAAGGTGCGCAGGCTGCCCAGGGTGGCGGCCGAGCAGCGGGCCCACGAGTTGCTCGACCGGGTGGGGATCCGCGACCAGGAACACAAGTACCCTGCCGCGCTGTCCGGGGGGCAGCAGCAACGCGTCGCCATCGCCCGCGCCCTCGCCATGGACCCTAAGGTGATGCTCTTCGACGAGCCGACCTCGGCGCTCGACCCTGAGATGATCACCGAAGTGCTCGACGTCATGCGTGAGCTCGCCCAGAGCGGGATGACGATGCTCGTCATCACGCACGAGATGGGCTTCGCCCGGTCGGCGGCGCACCGGGTCGTCTTCATGGACGAGGGACGGATCGTGGAGCAGGGCCGGCCGGACGAGTTCTTCACCAACCCCACGAGCCCGCGCGCCCAGGACTTCCTGGCGAAGATCCTCACGCACTGACATCCGGAACGGTCGCGGGGCGGCCGCACAATGAAAAAACGAAAAGAGGTTCGACGATGCGAGTACGCAAGATTGCGGGCGCCACGCTCGCCGTGGCGCTGGCGGTGACACTGACCGCCTGCGGGGGCGGGGGAGGCGAAGGCGAGGGCCCCCAGGTGAAGGTCCAGAACAACCCCGAGTTTCCGGCGGGCAGCACGATGGCCAAGCTCGCCGAGGCCGGCAAGGTCGAGGTCGGCATCAAATACGATCAGCCGCTGTTCGGCGAGAAGACCCTCGAGGGTGACTTCGCGGGCTTCGACGTCGTGATCGCCGAGGCCATCGCGGCCGAGATGGGTATCGAGCCCGAGAACATCAAATGGGTCGAGGCCGTGTCGGCCAACCGCGAGCCCTTCATCCAGCAGGGCAAGGTCGACTTCGTCGCCGCCACCTACACCATCGACGAGGAGCGCGACAAGGTCGTCGACTTCGCGGGGCCCTACTACGTGGCCGGCCAGCAGATCATGGTCGAGAAGGGCA
>JBOHCZ010000372.1:0-12847 GCA_050699195.1 Streptomycetales bacterium | reverse complement strand
GTTCGGGAAGGTCCCGTCGAATTGCCCGTTTTCGCTGGTCAGCGAGCCCTTCCGAGAATCACGGTGCTGCACGGCCACGATCGCCCACCCGGCCTCGCGCTCGACGGCATGCGGTTCGCCACCGACGCCGCCTCGCTCACCGAGGCGCTACCCGGCGCGGACGTGCTGCTCGTCTGGGACTTCCTGTCCGCCGCCGTGGAGCCGGCCTGGCCGGCGGCGGCGGACCTCCGATGGGTGCACGTCGCGAGCGCCGGCGTCGATCGGTTGCTGTTCCCCGGCCTGGTAGCGAGCGACGCCGTCCTCACGAACTCGCGCGGCGTCTTCGACCGGCCGATCGCCGAGTACGTCCTGACCTTGCTCCTCGCGTTCGCCAAGGATCTGCCCGCCACGCTCGACCTCCAGCGGGCCGGGGTGTGGCGGCACCGCGAGACCGAGCACGTCGACGGGCGGGAGGCCCTCATCGTGGGCACGGGCTCCATCGGCCGGGCCACGGCACGCCTGCTCACCGCGGCGGGACTCCGGGTGTCCGGGGTAGGGCGGACCGCCCGGCGTGGCGACCCCGACCTCGGGGAGGTGTACGCGGCCGAACGCCTGCACGACGTGCTGCCCGGGGCCGACTTCGTCGTGGTCGCCGCTCCGCTCACGCCGCAGACCCGCGGCATGTTCGACGCCGCGGCCTTCCGGCGCATGAAGCCGGGAGCACGCTTCGTCAACGTCGGGCGGGGACCCATCGCCGTCGAGGACGACCTGCTCGCGGCGCTGCGGTCCGGGCAGCTGGGCGGCGCTGGCCTCGATGTGTTCGCGGAGGAGCCGCTCCCGCCCGGTCACCCGTTCTGGGCGATGTCGCAGGTGATCGTTTCGCCGCACATGTCGGGCGACTTTGTCGGGTGGCTCGACGCGCTCACCGACCTTTTCGTCCGCAACTATCGGCATTGGTGGCAGGGACGGGCCATGCTGAACGTCGTGGACAAGACCCTCGGTTACGTCCCGGGCCCAGCCCGATGAGGAGGATGCCCGTGAGTGATCCCGCGACGGACCCCGCGGCGGACCCCGCGACCGAACCGGCGTCGCTTACCGCCACCGAGCTGACCGCGCTGTTCCGCGCCCGGCGGCTGTCGCCGGTCGAGGCGACCCGTGCGGCGCTCGAGCGCATCGCGAGGCTCGACGAGCGGATCAACGCCTACTGCCTCGTCGACCCCGAGGGCGCGCTCGCCGCCGCGCGGGACTCCGAGGAACGCTGGCGCCGGGGCGAGCCATCGGGCCTGCTCGACGGGGTGCCGGTCTCGATCAAGGACATGTTCCTCACCGCCGGATGGCCCACGCTGCGGGGCTCGGCCATGGTCGACCCGGACCAGGACTGGCTGGAGGACGCCCCCTGCGTGGCACGGCTGCGCGAGCAGGGCGTCGTGTTGCTCGGCAAGACCACCACCCCGGAGCTCGGCTGGAAGGGCGTGACCGACGGCCCGCTCACCGGGGTCACCCGCAACCCGTGGGACCTCGACATGACGCCGGGCGGCTCGAGCGGCGGCAGTGCCGCCGCCGTCGCCCTCGGCATGGGTGCGCTGTCGGTCGGCACCGACGGCGGCGGGTCGGTGCGGATCCCGGCCTCCTTCAGCGGCGTCTTCGGTCTCAAGCCGACCTACGGCCGGATCCCGCTCTACCCGCCGAGCCCGTTCGGCACGCTGTCCCACGCGGGCCCGCTCGCCTGGACGGTCGACGACGCGGCATTGCTGCTCGACGTGATCAGCCGGCCCGACGCCCGCGACTGGTCGGCACTCGCGCCTTCCGACGGGTCCTACCGTGCGGCGCTGGCCGCGGGCGCCGCGGGGCTGCGGGTGGCGTTCAGCCCCGACCTCGGCTATGTCAAGGTCGACGCCGAGGTCGAGTCGGCCGTGCGCGACGCCGCCCAGGTCTTCGAAGACCTCGGCGCCCATGTGGAGGAGACCTGCCCGGGCTTCGCCGACCCGGTCGCGGCCTTCAACGTGCTGTGGTACTCCGGCGCCGCGAAGACCGTCGAGCAGTTCCCCGAGGAACGACACGCTCGGATGGATCCGGGGCTGCGTGCTGTCGTCGACGAGGGGCGCCGGCTGTCCGCGCTCGACTATCTCGAGGCGACCGCCCGGCGGATGGCGCTCGGCACGCTCATGGGGCGTTTTCACGAGCGCTACGACCTGCTGCTCACCCCGGCGGTACCGGTCCCGGCGTTCGAGGCCGGTGTCGAGGTCCCCCCGGGGTCCCACGCGGAGCGCTGGACGAGCTGGGCGCGGTTCTCGTACCCGTTCAACATGACCCAGCAGCCCGCGGCCAGCGTGCCGTGCGGCTTTACGCGAGGGGGGCTGCCCGTCGGGCTCCAGGTCGTCGGCCCGCGGCACGCCGACGCCCGGGTGCTCGGCGCGTGCAAGGCGTTCCAGGATGCCCGCCCGTGGACCGCTCAGCGTCCGCCGGCGCACCGCGGCGGGTATCGAAGCGGCGGCAGGGGGTAGCGACCAGCCATGGGCGACAGCTTCACCCTCGGCCGGATCGGCGGGGTCAAGGTCGGAGTCAACTGGAGCGTCCTCGTCATCTTCGCCCTGATCGCGTACGGCCTGTCGGCCGGACGCTTTCCCGACGCATACCCCGGGTACGGCACGGCGTCCTACCTAGCAGCGGGCCTGGCGACCGCCGCGGTGTTCTTCGGCTCGCTGCTCGCCCACGAGCTCGCGCACGCGATCGCCGCCCGGCGCAACGGCCTCGAGGTGGAGGGCATCACGCTGTGGTTGTTCGGCGGCGTCGCCCGGCTGGGCGGCGAGGCCCGCGACCCCGGCGCTGAGCTGCGCATCGCGGGCGTCGGGCCGCTGGTCAGCGTGCTGCTGGGCGCGGGCTTCCTGCTGCTCGCGTGGCTGCTCGACATCGTCGGGTACCAGGGCCTTGTGGTCGGCGGGGTCGCGTGGCTCGGGGCCATCAACCTCGCCCTCGCGGTGTTCAACGTGATCCCGGCGGCCCCACTCGACGGCGGCCGGCTGCTGCGCTCGCTCGTCTGGTGGCGTACCGGCGACCGGCTGCGGGCGACCGTGGTGGCGACCCGCGCCGGGCAGGTGTTCGGCTGGCTACTGGTCGCGGGGGGCCTGCTCGCGTTCCTGGCCGCAGGCAACGTCGGCGGCCTGTGGCTCGCTCTCATCGGGTGGTTCCTGATCAGCGCGGCCAGCATCGAGGGTCAGCAGGCGACCGTCCGGGGGCGGCTCGGCGGTCTTGCCGTCCGCGAGGTGATGACGCCCGATCCGAAGACCGCGCCGGGTTCGATGACGGTCGCGGACTTCCTGAACGGGGAGTACTTCCGCTACCGCCACTCGGCGTTCCCGATCACCGGGCCCGACCCCGGCGAGCCGGAGGGGCTCGTCACCATGAACCTGATCAAGCAGGTGCCGCCCGACCGGCGTGCCACCACCCGGCTGCAGGACATCGCCTGCCCGCTCGACCAGACGCCGCAGGCGCGGCCCGATGAGCCGGTCGCCGACCTGCTGCCGCGGATGAACCGGTCGCCGGAGATGCGGGCGCTGGTCGTCGACAGTGGCCGTCTGGTGGGCATCGTCTCGCCCAGCGACGTCACCCTTACCCTCGAGTGGCTGAGCCTGCGCAGGTCGCCGGGTCGGCCTGGCGAGTAGCGGCCACCCGCCCGGCCCATCCCGTACCCAGCGCCTACCCAGCCCGTACTCAGCCCGTACCCAGCCCGTACCCAGCCCGTATTGTGACGTGCATGGCCACCACGTTGGCCCTGGCCGGTGACACCATGCTCGGCCGCAGCGTGGCCGAGTGGCTCCAGCGCGCCGGCCCCGCGGCGCTGTTCGCCGGCGAGATCCGCGACCTCGCGGCGGAGGCCGACCTGTTCGTGCTCAACCTGGAGTGCTGCGTGTCCGACCGCGGGGAGCCGTGGCGGGAGCCGGGGAAGCCGTTCCTGTTCCGCGCGCCGCCGGTGGCCGTCGAGGCGCTGGCTTGGCTCGGGGTCGACTGCGCGACGCTGGCCAACAACCACGCCCTCGACTACGGTGACGCGGCGCTCGCCGACACGACGGAGTACCTGGCCCAGGCCGGCATCACCGCCGTGGGTGCGGGGTCGACCCAGGCGGAGGCCCGGGCAGCTGCCATCCTGCCCGCCGGCGACGTGCGTGTGGGGGTGCTCGGGGTGACCGACCACCCGCCCGGCTTCGCGGCCGGTCCTGACCGGCCCGGGGTGGCCTTCGCGGACCTCGCCCAGGGAGTGCCGGGCTGGCTGCGCGCGACCGTCGGAGGGCTCCGCGAGGCCGCCGACATCGTGCTCGTCAGCCCCCACTGGGGGCCGAACATGGCCGAGCGGCCGGTCCCGCACGTCCGGGCCGCCGCGCGGGTGCTCGTCGGATCCGGCGCTACCCTGGTCGCCGGCCACTCCGCGCACGTCTTCCACGCCGCTGCCGGCCAGGTGCTCTACGACCTGGGCGACTTTCTCGACGACTACGCTGTCGACCCCCTGCTCCGCAACGACCTCGGCCTGTTCTTCCTGGTCACGGTCGACGATCAGGGGCCGCTCAGCCTCACCGCGGTGCCGATCGCGCTGGACTTCTGCTACACCCGGCTGGCCCATGGTGGCGAGTATGCGTGGGTGCGCGATCGCTTCGCGCGCGCGTGCCAGGCGTTCGGGACCGAGATGACCGAAGAAGGTGGGCGGCTGGTCGCGGCGCTGCGCTGAGACGCCCGAGAAGTACCCGTCAATGTCACAGTGAGTATCACAGTCTGGATGTCACAGTGAACGTCACCGAGGAGACGCCGTACCGTTTCCGCATCGAGCGGCACGGCGGCATGCGCGTGCCCGGCGTCGTGTTCGCGTCGCGGTCGCTGCTGCCCGACGCCCGGGGGGACCGCTCGCTCGAACAGGTGGCGAACGTCGCCACCTTGCCCGGTATCGTCGTCGCCTCGTACGCCATGCCCGACGTGCACTGGGGGTACGGCTTCCCGATCGGCGGGGTGGCCGCGACCGACGTCGATCGCGGCGGAGTGGTGTCCCCCGGGGGTGTCGGCTTCGACATCTCGTGCGGGGTGCGGCTGCTCGCCGCCGGCGTGACACGGGACGAGCTGGTGCCGGTGCTCGGCAGGGTGATGGACGGGCTCGACGCCGCCGTACCACGTGGGATGGGCCGTGGGGCCGTGTGGCGGCTCTCCGACCGCGACGGCCATGACGCCCTGCACCGGATCCTGCGCGGCGGGTCGCGCGAGGCGGTGGAGCGCGGCCACGGCGTGGAGCGCGACCTGGTGCGCTGCGAGGACTACGGCGAGGTCGACGACGCAGCCCCGGAGCAGGTGAGCCCGCGGGCCCTCGAACGCGGGCTCGGGCAGGTCGGGAGCCTGGGGTCCGGGAACCACTTCCTCGAGGTGCAGGCCGTCGAGGAGATCTACGACGGCCGGGTTGCCGAGGCGTTCGGCCTGCGGGCAGGCGGCGTGTGCGTGATGATCCACTGCGGGTCGCGCGGCCTGGGTCACCAGATCTGCAGCGACCACGTCCGGGTCATGGAGCGGTCCATGGCGGGCCACCGGATCCGGGTCCCGGATCGCCAGCTCGCCTGCGCGCGGGTCGACTCACCTGAAGGCCGGGCTTACCTCGGGGCGATGGCTGCCGCCGCCAACTACGGCCGGGCCAACCGGCAACTGCTCGGGGAGGCCACGCGGAGGGTGTTCGAGGCGGCGGCCGGGTGCCGGCTCGACCTGGTGTACGACGTGTCGCACAACCTCGCGAAGATCGAGTACCACCGTGTCGACGGCGAGGACCGGAGGCTCTGCGTGCACCGGAAGGGCGCGACGCGGGCGCTCCCGCCGGGGCACCCGGCGCTGCCACCGGATCTCAGGGGGATCGGGCAGCCGGTGCTGATCCCCGGGTCGATGGGAACGTCATCCTACGTCCTGACCGGGGTCGCCGGCGGCGGGGCGTTCTTCTCGACCTGCCACGGTGCCGGCCGCGTGCAGAGCCGCCACCAGGCGGCACGCGCCGTTTCCGGCCGTTGGCTCCGGGACGACCTCGAGGCGCACGGGGTCATGGTGCGTGCATCGTCCTGGCGTGGCCTGGCCGAGGAGGCCCCGGGCGCGTACAAGGACGTATCGGCGGTGGTGGAGGCCGCCGAGGGGGCGGGGCTGGGCCGCAGGGTCGCCCGCCTCGTGCCACTCGGCGTCGTCAAGGGGTGAGCGCTGCGGGCTCCGGTGTCAGACGTCGATCGTGACCTGGCAGGCCCAGCCGCGGGCGTCGGGAGCGAAGCTCAGCTCGTGCAGGGACACCGCCTTGGGCACCGCCCCGGTCACCTCGACCCAGTCGACCGGCACGACGTGGAGCCAGACCCGCACGTGGGCTCCTGCGCGCTCCGCATCCGCGCTCACGGGAATCTCGCCCACGGTCTCCATCAGGTAGATGACCTCGTTGAGAACGGCGACCAGTACGTCCTCGTCGGCCTCCTCGCCGAGATCGATGCACCGCGTACGGTCGGCGCGCTCGGGAGGTGACTCCGACAGGTCGACGAAGCTCTCGACGAAGCCGACCACGGCCTCGGCGAGGCACTCCTGGCGGGTGGGCGCCCAGGCCTCGATCCGCACATCCGCGGTATGGGGGACTTGCCGGTGTCCGCGCACGGCTCCATTCTCCGCCTCCGGCGAGCGGATGTTCCCGGCCGGCGGCCCTAGGATCGCCCGGGTGAGTGCGCCCGAGGTCGTCACTTTCGGCGAGTCCATGGCCCTGATGCTGGCCGAGCCGGGGCTCGCACTGGACGCGGCGCTGCACTTCCGGCGCTCGATCGCGGGGGCCGAGTCGAACGTCGCCGTGGGGCTGGCCCGGCTGGGGCACACCGTCGGGTGGTTCGGCCGCGTCGGCGACGACGCGTTCGGCCACGGGATCCTCCGGGCGCTGCGCGCCGAGGGCGTGGACGTGTCGCGTGCGCGGATCGACCGCACCGCGCCGACGGGCCTGCTGGTCCGGGACTTCCATGCTGAGCGTCCCGTGCAGGTGCTCTACTACCGGTCGGGATCAGCCGGGAGCCGGCTCTCGCCCGCTGACCTCGACGAGGCGTGGCTGGGCGGCGCCCGGCTGCTGCACGTCACGGGCATCACCCCCGCGCTGTCCCGCTCCGCGTGCGAGGCGACGGAGGCGGCGTTCGATGTGGCCGCGCGGGCGGGCATCACGATGTCCTTCGATCCGAACGTCCGGCGCAAGCTCGCGTCGGCGGGGCAGTGGGCCGAGCTGCTCCCGCGGTTCGCCGGGCGGGCCCATCTGCTGTTCGCGGGACTGGACGAGGCCGAGCTCATCACCGGGACGTCCGACCTGGAGCGGGCCTTCGGCTGGTTCCTCGAGCGCGGTGCGCGGCTGGTGGTGATCAAGGACGGCGGGCGGGGTGCCTGGGCGAGTGACGGCACCCGGTCGTGGAGCTGCCCGGCCCGGCGGGTGACTGCCGCGGACGCGGTGGGCGCGGGCGACGCCTTCGACGCCGGATTCCTGTCGGCGCACCTGCGGGGCCTGGCGGTGCCGGACGCCCTTGCCGAAGCGGCCGTGGTGGCGGCCCATGTGGTCCAGTCACCCGGCGATCTCGAGGGCCTGCCGACTGCCCGCCAGCGCGACACCGCCGCGCGGCCGGACCAGCACGTGGACCGCTGAGACGGCCGGGGCGGCCGTGCCGGAGTGGCTTTAGGTCACGCGAGTGGCGGCCGGGGCATTTCAACCAATACGTCCACTTTCGACTCCTAGTCTCCTGCTGAGACGCATGAGGCGAAGGAGTCGCGATGTCCCGCACGTGCATGACCCGAGTCGTCATGGCCGCCGGATCCGCCGCACTGCTCGTGCCGGCGCTCGCCGCGGCCGCACCCGATGCGGGTACGACGCAGACCGTGACCTTCCGCGGCTACAGCGCCGAGGTGCCGGCATCGTGGCCGGTCTACGATCTCAGCGCGTACCCGGAGACCTGCGTGCGCTTCGACCGCCATGCCGTGTACCTCGGGGAACCCGGTGCCGAGCAGGACTGCCCGTCCCATGCCGCCGGCCGCACCGAGGCGATGCTCCTCGCGCCGGCGAAGGGCGCGGGCGGGCGGCAGTTCACCTCCGGTCTTGCGGGTGGGACGCGCCGTCTCCTCACGGACGACGGGGTCTCGGTCACCGCGACGTACCACTCCAACCCCGGGCTGATCGAAGACGCCATTGGCCGCGGGCCCTGGGCGGACCGCCGGATCGCCCCTTCCCCGCCGGCCGGGGCGGACGGGCAGCCCGGCGCGGGCCCCGCCGTGCCGGGTGAGGGCACCCGTGCGGGGAAGCGCCCGGTTCCGCTCGCTCAGGGTCAGTCGGCTGCGACGGGTGACCGGCATCCGGACTGGAACGTCTACACCGGCCGGGGCTTCGACACCTGCTCCGCGCCGTCGAGTCGCGCCATGTCCGCCTGGCTCGACTCACCGCACCGGGCGATCGGCGTCTACATCGGCGGCGCCAACCGGGCCTGCCCCGACGGCAACCTGTCGGCGTCCTGGCTGACCACGCAGGCGTCCAAGGGCTGGCACTTCCTCCCCACGTACGTCGGCTTGCAGGCGCCCTGCGTCGGCCAGCCGGGACTCGCACACATCGACCCGGGCCTGGCGAGCAGCCAGGGGGCCGCGGCGGCCGACCAGGCGGTAGGGCGGGCGCAGTACTTCGGCATCGCCGCGGGCAGCCCGATCTACTACGACATGGAGCACTACGACAGCGGCGACGGTGCCTGCCGCGGCACGGTGCTGACCTACCTCGAGGCGTGGACGGAGCGCCTGCACCAGCACGGCTACCTGAGCGGCGTCTACGGCGGCTCGGCCTCCACCATCCACGACCTCGCCGAGGCCTTCGAGCGGGGCCGCCGCCCGCCCCCCGACGCCATCTGGATGGCGAGGTGGAACGGGCAGGCCACCGTGTGGGGCGACTCGTACGTCCCTGACGGGTACTGGCGTTTCCAGCAGCGCGTCCACCAGTACCGCGGGCCGCACCCCGAGAGCTACGGTGCCGTCACGCTCAACATCGACAGCGACTACGTCGACGGCCCGGTGGCCAAGCTGGCGCCCTGAGCGGTGCTCACGGACCGCCGCAACCGCTCCCCTAACGGGTCCTATAACGGGCCGGTCAAGGGGTCGTCGCGGTAGCGCGACGGGGAGTTGAGGTCCGCGACCCGGGCCAACTCGCTGACCGCGAGGGAGAGCTCCGTCGCCAGGTCGAGGGCGCGCGGATGGCGGTAGTGTTCGCGCATCCACCAGCACAGCACCTGAACGATGGAGCCGGCCGTGCTGGGGTGACGGAGGATCGCCGTGTGGGCGGTCACCGGGTGGGGCGAGAAGTCGGACCCGATCTGATACCAGTAGCCGTCCCGGAACGCGAGCATAGGGTGACCCAGCGCGTCGGGGAGGACGACCTGGTAGATCCTCTCCCAGTGGCGCCATTCAGCGTTCAGCGCGGGCGGGGTCACAGTCGCACCCCTCATCTGGCTCCGTCGTAGGGGCTTGCTGTCTGTTCGTACGCGACAGGTCCGGCAGGACGGGGCACGCGACCCCCGAGCCTCGCCGTTGCTCCCACCCCCGTGGGGGAGTCACTGCAGCCACCGCCATTGTGCCTCGGCTGTCAATGCCCTCGATGCAACCTTGATCGTGCCCGGCGGGGCCTGACAGGAGCGACCCCCTGCCACCACAATCGGGTGATCGCCCGCCTGCGGAGGAGGCCATCGTGCAGAGCACCATGCAGGACGTCCCGCTGTCGATCGCGACGGTCACGCGTTACGCCACCACCGTGCACGGGGAAAGCGAGGTGGTCACGTGCACCGGAGAGGGTTCCCGCCGCGCCACCTACGCCGAGGTCGGGAGGCGCGTCGCCGCCCTGGCGAACGCGCTGCGCCATCGGCTGGGGGTGACCGGCGATCAGCGGGTCGGAACCCTGATGTGGAACAACCAGGAACACCTCGAGGCCTACCTCGCGGTCCCGGCGATGGGGGCGGTGCTCCACACCCTCAACCTGCGGCTGTTCCCTGAGCAGCTCGCCTACGTCGCCACGCACGCCGAGGACCGCGTCATCCTGGTGAACGACACGCTCATCCCCGTGCTCGCCAGGGTGCTGCCGGAGCTCGACACGGTCGCCCACGTCGTCGTGGTCGGCGAGGGCGACACCGGGCCCCTCGTGGGCGCCGGCAAGGAGGTGCACCGGTACGAGGACCTGCTCGCCGAGCAGCCCGACACCGTGGACTGGCCCGACATCGACGAGCGGTCCGCCGCGGCGATGTGCTACACCAGCGGCACGACGGGCAACCCCAAGGGCGTCGTCTACAGCCACCGCTCGACCTACCTGCACTCCATGCAGATCTGCATGGGCGATGTGGCAGCGCTCTCCCAGGCCGACCGAATCCTGCCCATCGTCCCGATGTTCCACGCCAACGCGTGGGGCCTGCCCTACGCCGCGATGATGGTCGGCGCGTCGCTGATCATGCCGGACCGGTTCCTGGCGGCCGAGCCGCTGGCCAGGCTCATCGAGGCGGAGCAGCCGACGGTCGCCGGAGCGGTCTCGACGATCTGGAACGACCTGCTGTCCTACCTGGAGGACCATCCGGCGGACATCTCCTGCCTCCGGGACGTGCTCGTGGGCGGCTCCGCGTGCCCACCGGCACTGATGAGGGCCTTCCAGGATCGTCACGGTGTCCGCATCGTCCACGCATGGGGCATGACGGAGATGTCCCCGGTCGGCACCGTCGCCCGGGCACCGGCGGGGGTTTCCGGCGAGGAGGCGTGGCACTACCGCGAGAGCCAGGGACGCCTGCTCTGTGCGGTCGAGGGCCGGCTGCTCGGGCCCGACGGGTCGGTCGTCCCGAACGAGGGGGAGAGCGTGGGCGAGCTCGAGGTGCGCGGACCCTGGATCACCGCGTCCTACTACCGCGAGGACGACCCGGAGAAGTTCGACGACGGCTGGCTGCGCACGGGAGACGTCGGCACCCTCACGCCGGACGGCTTCCTCACCATCACCGACCGGTCCAAGGACGTCATCAAGTCCGGCGGTGAGTGGATCTCCTCGGTCGATCTCGAGAACCAGCTGATGGCCCACCCCGCGGTCGCCGAGGCGTCGGTGGTCGGGGTGCCCGACGAGAAGTGGGGTGAGCGCCCGCTCGCCGCCGTCGTCGTCCGCGCGGGCCAGCCGGTCACGTTCGTGGAGCTGCGGGAGTTCCTGTCGGGGCGCGTCGCCCGCTGGCAGATCCCCGACCGGTGGTCGTTCATCCCCGAGGTGCCGAAGACGAGCGTCGGCAAGTTCGACAAGAAGGTACTGCGCAAGCGCTACGCCGACGGCGAGCTCGAGGTGGAGGCGCTCGGCACGTGAGCGCCTGCCGGGTGGCGGCCCGGCGGCTGCTCAGGGCAGCGCGCGCCGTACGACCAGCCGGGCCCCTCCCGTACGGCGGACCACCACGAAGCCCGCGCGCTCGAACATTTCGAGGGTGCCGGTGCAGATCGCGGCAGAGCGCGCCAGCCGCCCGAACTCCTCCCGCGGCGCGAGAAGCGCTCGAGCTCCCCCCACAGATCCGGGGTCAGCGGGCGGACGTCGTCGCAGGTCATCCGGCCCCTGGCACCCGGCTGATCTTCGCCAGCATGGCGATGATGTGCTGCTGAACGTCCGCACGCGTCGAGCGCTCGGCCAGGTAAAGCACCGTCTCGCCGTGCCTGAGCTGCGCTAGATCCGTGTCCTCGATGTCGGGCGCGGTGTAGACGATGAGCGGTGTGGCGGTCAGCCGGTCCTGCTCCCTGAGCCAGTCGACGACCCCCAGCCGGCGCCGGCGCACCAGCATCAGGTCGAGCACGACCAGGTCGGGAGCCGCCGACGACGCTCTCGTGACCGCCTCACCCTCCGACTGTGTGCGTACCACCTCGAGCCCGCGCTGCCGCAGCCCGGCCTCGAGGGCGGCACCGATCTCCGCGCTGTCCTCGACCAGCAGCACGCGTGGGACACGTGCAGGGCTGCTTCGGGGGGCCAGGGCCCGCAGCAACACCGACGGGTCCGCCCCCTGGGCGGCATCCGGCACCGCCTCTTCCAGACCCGCCGTGACCACGAACGGGATCTCCGCCTCGGTGGCTCCGGTGTGCAGGGACTGCAGCGTCGCACGGGTGATGGGACCGGTCAGGGGGTCGACGAGCAGCGCCGCCGGCTCCTCCGAGAGGTGCTCTCCGAGCTCTTCCCGGGACTGCACGAGGACCGCTCTGTACCCATGTGACCGCAGCACCCCGGCGGTCCCGCCGTCCGGCTCGGGCCAGACGAGGAGGCTACGCGTGCGTGCCTCGACCGACGGCGGGGCCTCCTCACGGGTCCGGGGGGGTGCCTCCGCCGTGCGGGCCGACGAGCCGGGAGCGGCGGCCGGAGCGGGCATCTCCTCGGTGTCCACCGAGGCAGCTTCGGAAGAGGCACCGTCGGCCGGGGCACCTTCGGGAGAGCCGCGTGCCTGGGTAGGGATGGGCGCGTTAGACGAGGTGAGGGGGCGGCGGGGGCCGTCCGCCTTGCGTACGCCGTTGAGTCCGCGATTGCTCGTGATCGGAGCGGCGCCGGACGAGGGAGTCACGTCCGGGGTGGTCTCGGACCGCGCCGGTGACGCTTCGCCGGCAGGGCCCTCACGAGATCGTTGCGTACCGGTGTTCTCGCTCGACGATGTGTCGCCGAGCGGCAGCTCGACGACGTAGCTGTTGGTCTTTTCCGAGTCGGCGTGCTCGCGGATCGACCCGTTGTGGCGCACGATGATGCCCCGGGCCACGGCGAGGTGGAGCGCGTTCGCGTCGCCGGCCGCAGCCCGTACCTCCAGGCGGGCCACGTCGCCGCGGCGCGTGGCCGCAACCACCACCTCCG
>JBOHCZ010000371.1:0-16870 GCA_050699195.1 Streptomycetales bacterium | reverse complement strand
CCGAGATAGCACATGATCCAGATATGAAACAACTGCTGCTGCCCGCCATACGCGCCGACTTCACGGCGTGTGAACATTACAGATATCGCCCGGACCGGCCGCTGTCCATTCCGGTCTGGGCGTTCGCCGGAGCCGGAGACACCGAAGTTCAACCCACCCAGATGCTCGGCTGGGGCGACGAGACCACCGGAAACTTCCGGCACACGGTGCTGCCGGGCGGTCACTTCTTCAATCTCACTGCCGACAGTGAATTTCCGAGCCACCTCAAGCATGTCCTGGCTACCCCGCCCCTCACCCGCGAGGGGCTTCACCACCGAAAGAGAGAATGATGGACACCGACATTGTGGTTCTCGGCGCTGGTGCGGCCGGGCTAGCGGTGGCAACAACCCTTCGGCGCCGCGAGCCATCGCTTCGCGTAACCGTCGTCGACCGCGCAGTGAATCAGACATACCGGCCCTGGCTCATCTACACCCCCAGGAGCCGCGTCCCAGAGCACCGGCTGAAGCTGCCGCTGGCAGAACTCGCCGAACGGTACGGCTTCGACTTCTACCCCGGGGAAGCGGTGGCTATCGACACGGCGGCCCGCAAGCTGACCACAACCGGTACCGACATCAGCTACCGGTACCTGGTCGTCGCCGCCGGAGCTCCCGCGGACCGTACGCGCATTCCTGGGTCGGCCGAACACGCGCTGTTCCCCTGTGACGTCGAGGACGCCGCACAGTTCGCCGCCGAAGTGGCCACCGCCGGCACCGTCGCCGTCGTACTCACCGGGGAACGCATCGGCCCCGGGCTTGAGTACGCAGCGTGGCTTGCCCGACCAGACGCCGATGACAGTCTCTCGCGGCCCAATGTCCACATCGTCGTCGACCGTGACCTACTCGCCGAGCAGTTCGGCACCAGTGCCGCCCGGCGTATCGCTGCACTCTTCCAATCCTGGGACGCCCAGCTGCACAGTGACGTCGGCGTCGCCTCCATCCAGGCCGGCCAGGTCGTGCTGGCCGATGGCGCAACAGTGCCCGCCGAGGTGATCGCGGTCGTGGGGCCGCTGAGCGGACCACACCTGCCGTTCAGCTCAGCGGAACTCTCCGACGATCACGGGTTCGTCCCTGTCGACGCCTATCTCCGTAGTCCTGTCGATGCGGCAGTGTACGCGGCGGGTGACGCGGCGGTCCCGCAGGACACCATGCCATGGCGGAAAAGCTGGCAGCTGTCGATCCGACAAGCAGATGCCGTCGCTGCCGCCATCATCGCGGACAGTTCTGGGCGCACGGCGCGGCCGTTCAACCCGGCGATCGGGCGACGGATGAGCCGGATCTCCCTGCCGGACCTGGGTGGGAAGCCCGTGCTTGTCTACAACGGCAAGCTCCTGGCCAGTGGCCGCTGGCTCAGGCGCGCCCGTGCCCGCATGGACCACGCCCACTTCAGCGGGTACCTGCCAGGAGACGACCGCGTGAAGGGGCTCCCGAAGTAGTGCTGGCGGCCTTGAAGTGCAAGAAGCGGGCGAGCGCCTGCCCAAGCTGCGGGGTGCTCGCCGTGGCAGCGAACGCGCCGAGCTGATCGATATCTGGCTCACTGCACTGTCCGCCCGGCCTTCACACCGGGCATCTTGAGTTCAGGGGCTCCTCGTCCGTGGTCACGGCGACACGTACGCGGCATCACTCTGCACGTGTACCACGCTGGGGCGAGGTTCTGCTCGGTGTGCTCACCGAGTTGAAAGACCGCGGCGTCGAAGACAGCTGCATCCTGGTCTGCGACGGGTTGGCCGGGCTGGTTGATGCGAATCGCCGCGGTCTGGGCCTGCGCGCAAGGTGGGAGGCCTCCAAGTTGCTGAGAGTGGCCTCCCACCCGCGATTTCGTGGGTCGGGGTGGCGGTGTGCTGTTTCAGGACATCGATGTAGCGACTGGTGTTTGCTCCGGTGGCGGGTGTCGTCGTGGACCGGCTCCCCCGAGTGCGGGTGATGGTGATCGCCGACCTGGTGCGGGCGGGTTGGCCGTGGGTCTGGCCTCGGGTGGGCATCACGTGGCGGCGGTGTACGTACTGGCCTTCGCCCTGTCGACCGGGACGGTGTTCTTCAACTCGGCGGCATCAAGCGTGCTACCCGCGCCGGTGAAAGAGGAGGAACTCGTCGCGGCGAACAGCGGCATCTGGACAGTCGCTGTGGCCGCCCAGGTCGCGCTCGCCCCGGTGGCCGGGCTGCTCGTGACCGAGCCGGGTTCGCGGCGGCATTCCTGCTCAACGCGGCCTCGTACGCGGCCAGCGCACTCGTGCTCCCCGGTCTGCGACTGCCCAAGCTCCCGGCAGGCCTACCCGGCGCCATCTCACCGGCCTGGGGGCGGCGGCGACGTGGTCGGCGAGCACCAGCATGCCCCCGGGCCGGAGCACCCGGTGCATCTGCTCGATCGCCCGTTGCTCGTCCGGAATCGCGCACAGCGAGAACGTGCACACCACCGTGTCGAAGGAGTCGTCTGGGAAGTCCAGCGACTGCGCGTCGCCCAGCCGGAGATCCACCGTACGTGCCTGGTCGTCGGCGCGGCGGCGGGCTAGTCCAGCATCCCGGGCTGAACTCCACACCGTTCGAAGAACGCGATCTGCTTGTCGTAGGAGGCAGAGTGCCTGTCCCAGTAGCGGCGCCACCGGTCTCTCCGATCGCTGGAGCGAAGCATGGTGTCGAGTTCCTCTCGGGTGGTGATGGTGGGCCGTCGTGGGGTTCGGGGCATGGGCGGTGGGTGGCACCTAAGGCACGGCGCCGGTCACCGGTGTGCGGTGCAGACCGGCAACGCATCTGCCAGGGATGTAGCGGTGAGGGCGAGCGCGGGAGGCGCGGTGATCAGCGCGAGTGCCGTAGTGAGGGCAGCGAGGGCGACTGCCCGTGGAAGGGGGGCAGCCGGGCGTAGCAGCCGGCGAATCCGGGTGAGCGCCGCGGGACCGCCGGCGCCCAGAGCCCCGCGGGGTGCGGCCGCAAGGGCGATGAGGGCGCTGGCGACGGTGCCGCGGTCGGTGTGATGCGCTGCGGTGTCATCGGCGGCCATCTCGATGAGCCGGGGTATCGCGGTCGCGGCGTCGCGGAGCAGGGGGACGAAGGGGAATGCGGCTCCGAGGGCGGTGGCGGCGGCGATGGCGTGATGGTGGCGCCAGGTGAGGTGGGCTCGCTCATGTGCGAGCACCGCCGCGAGCTGAGTCTCGTCGAGGGCCTCGAGCGCGCCGGTGCTGACGACAATGCGCCGGTCACGGCCGGGGAGACAGTACGCGGTCGGGATGGGGTGATCGAGCACGACCGCACCCAGGTGCCGGGCGGGGCGCCCGAGCAGGGACAGCGCCTGTCCGTGGGCGCGGCGCTGCCGCACGGCCTGATGGGCGTGCCAGCAGGAGACGCAGCTCATCCACACGGCGATGGCGCTGGCCGCGAGGATCCCCGCGCACGCGGCCGTGGCGCCGGCCGAGGAACTGAGCAGCGCTCTGGCCGCCATCACGCAGTTGGTGAGCAGACCGAGGTAACCGCTGGAAAGCCCGCTGGCGGGAACGGCGAGCATGACGCCGCTGAGGACGAGGGCACCCAGCATCGACACCGAAGCGGCCTGCCACGTCAACACGCCAAGGCGGGGAGCGCGTTCGGTCCAGGCCGCTCGGCGCAGCATCGGGGGTGCCGCCACGGCGAGCAGCCCGGCCCAGGCCAGTAGGACCCCCGCAGTCACCGATCACTCCTCTTAGACGCTCGATGCGCCCGCTTTTCGAGCGCGACGCGCAGACTCGCTGCATCGGCCGGGCTGAGTTGGTCGAGAAAGGCGACGAGGGTGGCCCTGGGGTCCGAGCTGGCCGCCAGGGCTTGGCTCATCAGGTCCGCGGTGTAATGCTCCCTACTCATGCGCGGGGTGTAGGCGTAAGCCCGACCAACTGATTCACGGTCCAGCCACCCCTTGCGATACAGCTTGTCCATGACCGTCATCACCGTGGTGTAAGCCAGCGGCCGAGTCGCGACAAGGTCTGTGAGAATCTCACGAACCGTGCATGGCCCATCAGCCGCCCACAGACGATCCATCACCTCAGCCTCGAGCTGTCCGAAATCACGCACCTGTACCCCTTATATCTGGCGACGGGAGCCGCCGCGGGCTCGTCGGCTGGCTGGGGCCACCAGGCTCGCAGGTGGCTACCTCGACAGCCAACGTCATTCCGCCGGGAAGCGCGGCTTGCCGGCGTTGGCGGCTTCATCTTCAACACGGCGAACGTAGTGCCGCCCCTCGGACCGCAACGCAGCGACCTTCCCGGGACTCCGCGCCCGGCCCGGCCTCCCGCCGCGCCTGGGGCCTGCTCGGTGACTACGCCCGGCTCGCCCTGTGAGTGTTCCTGCTCGTGATCGCCACCGGAGCCGTGCCCTGTTCCTCATACCCCAGGTTGTAGTCGATGCGGTACTCCTCAGCGTGCTTGGCGAGCATGAGCGCGTCGTCGATCTGGTCGATGTAGAGTGCAGCGACCGTCCAAGCCGTCAACGTCCGGTCCCGGGCGCAGCAGGCCGCGGACCAGCACATCGCCCAGGCCGCCGAATACGCCCAACGCCTGGTCGCCGACGCCCGGTCCCGCTACGAGCAGATCCTCGCCCAGGCCCACCAGCAGGCCGAACAGGCCGCGGCCGATGCCGCCGCACAAGCGCACCCCAGCCCCAGCGACCCACTCGACGGCGCCGGGCACGAGCGGGAGCAACTCCAAGCGAAGATCGCCTACCTGCGGACCTTCGCCCATGTCACCCAGGTCCAACTCACCTCCACCCTCGACGCCCTGCGCAAGGAGCTCGACCGGCTCACCGACGAACCCAGCCTCGTGCCCACCCCTCCCCATCTCGACGCGGACCTGGTGACCCGGTCCGGCGGAGGCCCGCGTCGGGGCCGAGGTGCCGACGCGGGCCATCGACATCGGGTCTATCCGGTGCTGTGATCGGCACCTGGGTGAACGCTGCGGATGCGGTCCTGGAGTGCATTCCGGGCGCGAAGGCTCTTGAAGACGTTGCAGGCGCAGCCGGGGCATTCGAGCCGGAGCATCGTTTGAGCCTGTCGTCGGTATTCCGGCGACTCGAGGATTTCGGTGATGTCGCGTTCGAGCACGTTGCCGAGTGGCTTCAGGACGTAGCAGCCGGATCGGACCGAGCCGTCGGAGGCAATGTAGAGGGTGGTGTAGCCGAGGATGCACGGCGGATTCGTCTCACGCAGCGAGGGGCTTCCCTGGCGCAGGTAGCGTCGGACGTAGTCGAGTTCGTAGCGGGTGAACTGTGCGCCGAGCCTGCGGGCAAGCGTGTCGATGATGCGGTCGCTCGTCCGGCTGTCGGGCCACAGGCCAGCGAGTTCGGCGTCTTGCAGGAAGTAGAGGCGGTTGTCGGGCAGGTTGCAGGCGAGGTAGCCGCCGAGCTCCTCGACGTGGTCGATGAGCGTCTCCAGGTCGTCGGCGCCAATCTGATTGAGGGTCATGGCGATCATGCGGGTCTTGCCCTCCAACAGCTTCAGGCCGGCGATGGCGCGGTCGAAGTAGCCACGGACGCCCCGGATCTCGTCGTTGTGGTCACCGACAGCGTCCAGCGAGACCGACACGTGGGTGACGGGCGAGGCGTTGATCTTCTCGGCCCATCGCTGGAGTAGCAGCCCGTTGGTTTGGACCCCGATCGTGGCGAACGGTGTGGGATCGATGTCGCCGAGGATGTCGAAGAAGTCCCGGCGCAGCAGGGGCTCGCCTCCGGTGAAACGGAGAGTGGTGACACCGACCTGGCCGAGACGGTTTACCAGGTGGATCGCTGACCGTGTGTCGATGCTGTCCTGCCAGCGGCGCTTCCAGTAGTCGCACGTGACGCAGCGGGCTTGGCAGTTCTCGGTGAGCTTGATGCTCGCGTCGGTGGGTCGTATCCGCATGGGGGCAAGGCGCGGCGTGATGTTGGTGGCCAGCCACAGACGCGATTGGTATCTGCTCTCCGGAGAGATCATCGCGACCCCTCCTGTACCGCGGCCTGACGTGTCGGCGCTCGTAGGACCGGCTTGTGGCGGTTCGGATCGATGACGTACCGCAGTCCTACATCGAGCGGCGTCGCTGGCCACCAGGGCAGCAGGCGGCTGAGCCTGGTCGGGTCGGCGATGAGGGCGTGTCGGTTGTGGCGGCGTAACCGGCCAGGGTCCAACGCGACGGTCAAGTCCCGGCCGAGGAGTTTGGCGACCAGCTCCACCATGTCCTCGCCGGACGTTGTCGTCCCGGAGCCGACGTTGTACGGGCCGTCGGCGCCGCGCGTGAGCAGCCCGACAATGGCGGCAGCGGCATCGTCGACGTAGACGAAGTCCCGCACGGTGGTCAGGTCTCCGAGCCGGAGGTGGTCACCGGTCATGGCCTGGGTCACGATCGTGGGGATGAGGTGCGGCACGGTGTGGCGTGGGCCGTAGAGGTTGAACAGCCGGGCGAGCACGAGGCTGGTGTCCCAGCGGAGGGTGGTCTCCCGGAGGAACTGCTCAGCGGCGAGTTTGGACCGGCCGTAGACCGTGGGTGAGAGGAGCGGGTCGTCTTCCCGGTGGGGTGAGGCGGATTGACGATAGACCTCGGCGGTGGAGGCGAACAGGAAGCGTCGCGGTTGGCAGGAGGTGAGCGCGTCGAGGAGGTTACGGGTGCCCTCGACGTTGACCTGCCACGCCTGCTGGGGGTGTGTTTCGCAGAAGGGGATGAAATGCCGTGCCGCGAGGTGGACGACAGCCCACGGTCGTTCCCGCTCGCACACCGTGGCGACCGCGTCTCGATCGCAGAGGTCGACACGATGGACGCGGACGGTCGGGTCCGTCTCAAGCTGGTCGAACCGGTCCAGGGTCCCACCGCTTCCGTCGTCGAGAACGGCGACTGGATGCCCGGCTGATCGCAACCGCTGAACGGTCCTGGTTCCCAGAAAGCCGGCTCCTCCGGTAACCAGGACCAAACGATCATGCGCATCGGTATCCAGTTCCTCAACCCCCATGGCGTCTACGCTACCGTGCGCATGATCGACTGGAGCACTCCAGACGTCGCGGGCTGTCCCCGGCGCCGGTGCGAAGGGGCGCGATGGGGAACCAGGTCGAGATCGTCCGTGCGAGGCTGCGGATCCGTTCCGATCCCGCCCGTCCCTGGATCTGGCTGGACCTGCCGTCGTTCAGCCAGCCGTTGCAGATGGAGATCAGCGTCGACGCTCTCGGTGAGTTCGACCGCAGCGTTTCAGTCGGGTGGGACGGCGTTCAGCAGCAAGATGATCGCGACCGGCTGACCTGGACCGCGAAGAGCACCTTGTGGACCAAGCGTTACCACCTCGATGTTCACGCCGGTCACGTGGAGTTTCACGCCGAGGTTCAGGGCAGCGGTGACGTGGAGGCGATCCGGTTCTTCGACGCGATCCCCGACGCCGACTTCCGCGGGCATTTCGCCTTGACCAAGCACTTCAACGACAAGGGCGAGACGGTTGCCCGCGAGTATGCGACCGGGTCGCCCGCGGTCTTCCGTCGGGTCTTCTGCCCGGAGCCGAACTCTTATGCCCGCCAGTACTTCCGCTCGTACGAGAAGGCGCAGATCAGCGTCAACGCGGACCTGGACTACTGTGGCGGGAACTTCGCCGCCAACCCAGGCCCGCTGTGCTTCTGTGTGGCCGCCGAGCCCGAGAGGGAGTGGGTAGCCTTCGGGCTGGCGGTGGAGCCGGGCGAGCACCTGTTCTCAGAGTACGCATACCTCGGCGGGGAGGACTTCGCGCTCACCCTCAACAGCTGGGGTGCGCGCCGGGTCGAGGGAGGTTTCCGGACACCGCGGTTGATCATGGTGCCCGGCGCTACCGCTGAGCAGGCCCTCGCACGCTATGTCGAGGTCCTGCGTCGCTCCGGTCTGGCGCCGAGGGTCAGCCGCCAGCAGCCGAGCTGGTGGAGCAGACCGATTGTGTGCGGCTGGGGTCACCAGTGCTACCAGGCCGACTTGTTCCGCATCCGCAGTACCTCTGAGCGCCCGCCGGACAACGCCGTGTACACGCTCAGCACTCAGGCGAACTACAGGGACTTCGTGGAACGGCTCGATGCCCACGACCTCCCCTGGGGCACCCTGATCATCGACGCCCGCTGGTTCCTCGCCGGCGGCCTGAAGAATGTCGACGAGGGGCGCTGGCCGGATCTACGCGGCTTCATCGACGCCCAGCACCGGCGCGGCAAGCGAGTGTTGCTGTGGTGGGGTCCCTGGGACCCTGAAGGGGTCCCGGCGGAGCAGTGTGTGCGCTACCTGCCGGGCGAGAGGCCCAGCAGGCAGAACCGGCCGGGCCGGCTCGCCAAGTTCGGCACCCCCATTCCGGGCAAGAAGCTGGCGGTGGACATCACGCTGCCCGCGGTACGGGAGCGGATCCGGGAGCAGGTCCGTCGGCTCCTCGGCAGCGGGCCGGACGGCTACAACGCGGACGGGTTCAAGATCGACCACTTGTCTGCCGTGCCCGGCATCTACGACATGGCCTTCCCTGATGGGTCCCGTCGGCTGTTCGGCATCGAGGCGGCACATGAGTACCTGGCGTTGTTGTACGAGACTGCCAAGGACGTCAGGTCCGACGCCGTGCTCATCGGGCAGTCACCCAACCCGTACCTGGCCGACGTCCAGGACGTGCTGCGGCTCGGGGACATCTATACCCATCACCCGGACTCCGTCGTCCCAGAGATGACCTTTCGCGCCGCCATGGCGCGCATCGCCGACCCGGACTGGTTGATCGACACCGACGGCTGGCCGATGCCTTCGCTCGCCGCCTTCCGCGAGTATGTGGGCGTCCAGCCAACCCTCGGCGTGCCGAGCCTGTACTACGCGACCCACCTCGACACTACCGGGGAGGCGTTCACCGGCGAGGACTACGCCCGGATCCGACGAGCCTGGTCGACGTCCTGAGCCGCCGTCGACAGGGTGTGGAAGAGGCGGCGGCCGGCCTCCGGCCATGTCGGTGGCCTGAAGGCGCGGGCGCGGTCGGGAAGGTGACCGGTGAGGGCGTCGGCGGCCAGCGCCGCGAGCTGAGCGCCGCTGGTCGGGTTGTAGAACGTGGCGGCGTCACCGAGCGTCTCCCGCAGCGGCGGAATGTCGGTGGCGATCACCTGGCATCCGCATGCCATCGCCTCCAGCGGGGGCAGGTTGTTTCCCTCGTTCACCGACGCGGTCACCAGCGCCGCCGCTCCGCTGTACAGGGCGGCCAGGTCGGCGTCGGAGACGCGTCCGGTGAAGACGACGAAGTCCTCCGCACCGTGCCGGGTGAGCAGCCTGTTCACCTGCGGCACCTGCTCGGCGTGGCCGCCCACGGCGACGAGCCGGGCGCCCGCGGGAAACCGGTGCCGTGCTGGCAGCAGCTGCTCCACCAGCCACAGGAACCGCTTGTTCGGGTGGGTCAAGCCGACGAAGATCAGGTACGGGCCTGCCAGGCAGTGCGCGACCCGCGCCCTCTGAACCGTCGCCGCGTCGCATCGGTGGAAGAGGCCAGTGTCCACTCCGCACGGCACCAAGGAGAGCCGGCTGGGGTCCACGCCCAACAGTGCCTGGACGTCGCTGGTGGTCGAGCGGGACACCGTAACCACCCGTTCGGCACGCCCAGCCAGGTGACGGTTGAGGGCCCGGAAGTACCGGGTGAACGCTTCCTCGCCCTCTCGCGGCTGATCCCACGCCGACAGGGCCGCTACCTCCTCCCGGACGAGGTCGAGCTCCCCGTCACCGAACCCCTCGGCGAACGAGGCGTCGGTGTAGCTCAGCTCAGGGAAACGGAGCCGGGTCAGGTCGTGGACGGTGAAGACGAACGGCACCGGGCACTCGCGGTCCACGGTGTAGTGCGAGGTGTAGTACAGATCCGTGCCGGAGTCTGAGAGCAGCCTGCGCAGCCACGGCGTGCGCCGCACGAATCCCTCCTCGTTCGGGCCGCATACGACCTGGACGCCCAAGGAGTCGACGGCAGCGCGGGCACGCTCGGCCTGCACGGGCCGGGCGACCACGAGCAGCCGCCAGCCCGCCTCGGCGAGCAGCGGCGCGGTCGCGGCGAGTACCGACAACCCGTACCGCGAGACACCGGTGTCATGGTTCGCTCGCACGTCAAACACCAGGGTGGGCACGGCGCTCCTCTCCTTCGTGCCGGCGAAGACGGATCAGTTGAGCAGATCACTCAGGTAGCGGGCGGTACTGGCAGGGTGCCGGTGCAGCCAGCCGATGAAGCCGTGCTGACTGGCGGCCTCCACGTTCTCCGACCGGTCGTCAACGAACGCCGTGCGGGCGTCCGCCTGCGGCTCACCCGCGTTGACAGCCGCGAAGAACCGCTGGTCGGGCTTGGCGTATCCGATCTCGAAGGACAGCCACGCCGGGGCGTTGATGCCGACCGCGGCGAGGCGACTGCGGACGAGCCGCCAGTGGAACGGGTTGGTGTTGCTGGCCAGCAGCAGCCGTCCTGCCGCCGCCAGGTGGGCGGCCACCGGCGCCAGGATCGGGTCCGGTTCGGCCACCACGGCATTCCACGCTTCTTCCACCTCCTCCGTCCTCAGCCGGGGCCGTGACAGCAACCGCCGAATGGCGTCGGCGAACCCAACGTCCGTGAGCTGACCGCGTTCGAAGGCGGTGACGATGCCCGCGTTTTCGATGTCGTCAGCGACGCGTCGCCATGGCAGTCCGGTGCGGCGCGCGAGTTCGCGGTGGTGTGCCAGAGGTGCGGTGCGGATCAGCACGTCACCGACGTCCATCACGACCAGGGGCGGTGTCATCGGGCGGCCTCGGCGTAGAGGGCGAGGACGTCGTCGGCGTGGCGGCTCCATCGGTGCCGCCGCGCCCAGCGCATGCGGCGTTGCCGGGCTTCCGGCTCATCGGGAGCGGCGATCACCCCGCTGATCGCTTGGGCCACGGCGTGGGGATCGGCGGGGTTGGTGAAGTGGGCATGGTCGGCGAGGGTCTCCCGGAGCACTGGGATGTCGCTGGCAACGACGCGGGTGCCGGCAGCGAGGGCCTCCAGCGGGGTGAACCCGAACCCTTCGTGTTCGGCAAGGTGGACCAGCGCCTCCGCGTGCGTGTACAGCTCTCGCAGGAGGTTGTCGTCGACCGTGCCCACGGCCACCGCCGCACGGTCCAGTCGGGCCGTGATGTGCTCGGCGACGGGCCCTCCGGCTGTGAAGTCCCGGCCGACGCAGACCAGCCGCACGCCGGCGCCGGGCGCGCGGCTGCGCTCGTACGCGTCAAGCAGGGTCTCCAGGCCCTTGTGGGCACGGGCCTGACCCACGTACAGCAGGTAGCGGCCGTACACGGGTATGACGTCCACGACCGGAGGACCACCGGCGGGCAGGTGATCGATTCCCCACGGCGACACCCGCACCCCACAACCGAGGTCGAGCGTGGTGGTCAGCGTCCGGGCGACAGCCCGGCTCGGCGTCACGACACCGGCAGCGCGGGCGCAGGCTAGGGCGAGCATTCGCGCGTAGAACTCCTCGTGCAAGCTCTCCGGCCTGCGGGTCTCTCCTGGCGGCGGATCCGTGACATCGCGCAGGGCGGCGGTCGTGGCGGCGAGCTCCGCCAGCTGGTCGGTGCCGAACCGCGCGGCGAACTCCTTGTCGGAGTAGCAGAACTGCGGGCGGACGAGCCGTAGGACGTCGTGGATCGTCACCACGACGGGAATGCCTGTAGGCTCCAGCGGCACCCGGTAGTCCAGCACGTGGATCAGCGCTGCGCCGCACGCGCGCGCCTCCCGCAGCAACTCCTCGCCCTCGGCGCGGGTGTAGCGGGGGGTACCGGTCGGGGACAGTACCTCGATGTGTGTCCCCGGTCCGGCCTGGGCGCGCAGTGCCCGAGTGAGGCAGCTCGTGTAGCGGCCGATGCCGTCGTCTCCGCGGATCCGGCCGTCGATCAGGACCCGGGTCACTCGGCCGACCGCACGCTGTTCGTGTGGTCGTCACGGGTACGGCGGTAGGCGTGCACGACGACGTCGACCTCGGTGTCGAGAGAGTCGAGTTCGGCGAGCCGGGCCTGGGTGGCCTGGTCGACCGACCAGTAGTACGGCGTCATTGCCAGCAGGTTGGCGACCTCGCCGCGCCCTCGAAGCGGGAGCTTGTACTGGATCCGGTGGACGTCGATGAGCTCGAAGCCGGGCTCGCCGGCGAGCGTGGGTGCCGGTTCATGCCTGGCCGGCGTGTCGTAGAGCAGCTCCTTGAAGCTGTACAGGTGGTCCTCACCCGGGCCGCCGACGAGCACGGCGCCACCAGGCCGCACGACGCGGCGGAAGTCGGCGGCACTGACCGGGGAGAAGTGGGTGAGCAGTACCTCGACCCGATCAGGCAGTACCGGCATGCGGTAGGTACCGGCGACCGCGTACAGCCCGCTTGGATCACGCTTGGCGGCCACTCGGATGCCGTGCTTGGAGATGTCGGTCCCGCACAGCACCGTCGAGGCGTCCTGTCGTTGTTCGAGCAGCCGTCCGCGCAGGCGGCGCAGGTAGTAGCCCTCCCCGCAGCCGGCGTCGACCACGACACGCTCGGAGTCGTCCGGCAGGTAGGAGATGATCAGGTTGGCGACCCCGTCGGCGACGAACTGGTAGTGGCCGGCGTCGAAGAAGTCCCGCCTCCCGGCGATCATCTCCTTGCTGTAGCCGGGGGCCTTCGAGCGCCGGTGCTGGGGAAGCAGCAGGTTGACGTACCCCTCGCGTGCGACATCGAAGACGTGCCCGTTTGCGCACCGGAAGCTCTCGTCATTCCTGGGCAGCGGCTGGCCGCAGACTGGGCACGCGAACACGGTCACCAGGGGAGGTGGCACCAAGTTATGCGGTTTCTCCGGCATCTCGCTGCTTACCTTCCCGCGTCGTGACGCTTCTGGATCATCACGCCCGGTGTGGTCGCTGTTATCTACCCTACGGGCGGCTTGGTCGTCCACGATGAGGCGGGGGAATGCGGATCTTGGTGCTTGGTGGGAATGGCTACCTCGGCTGGCCGCAGGCGCTCTACCTGTCCGCCCGAGGCCATGACGTGTTCGTGGCGGACAGCCTCGTGCGCCGGAGGTTCGACCTGGAGCACAGCATCGACAGTCTGGTGCCGATCGCCTCCCCGCATCGCCGGACCGCCCGCTGGAGGAACTGCACCGGCCGCGAGATCGGTTTCGAGGTCCTCGATCTGACCGACCACGCCGCACTGGCTCGCGTCTTCGCCGACTTCCAGCCCGAGGCCCTCGTCCACTTCGGCGAGCAGCGGTCAGCGCCATTCTCCATGATCGACCGCGAGCATGCGGTGTTCACCCAGGTCAACAACGTGGCCGGGACTCTGAACGTGCTGTACTGCATCGCCGAGCACACCCCGGACGCGCACCTGGTCAAGCTCGGCACCATGGGCGAGTACGGGACGCCCAACATCGACATCGAGGAAGGGTTCCTGCAGGTCACCCACAAGGGCCGCACCGACCTGCTGCCCTTCCTCAAGCAGCCCGGATCGTTCTACCACCTGAGCAAGGTCCACAACTCACACAATATCATGTTCTGCTGCCGGACCTGGGGAATCCGTGCGATTCAACCAGGGCATCGTCTATGGGGTGGTCACCGACCAGACGGCCCTCGACGCGGACCTGGCCACCCGCTATGACTACGACCATATCTACGGCACCGCGCTGAACCGGTTCTGCGTGCAAACGGTGCTCGGGCAGGCCATCAGCGTGTACGGGCGAGGCGGGCAGACCCGCCGCTACATCGACATCCGCGCCACCATGCGCTGCATCGAGCTGGCGATCCTCAACCCGCCCCAGCCCGGCGAGTACCGGGTGTTCAACCAGATCACCGAACAGTTTCACCCTGACCGAGATCGCCGGCAAGGTCGCCGACGCCGCGCACGCCATGGGGCTGACCCCTAAGATCGACTACTTGCCCAACCCCCGCGTGGAGGCGGAGGAACACTACTACCGCGCGGTCCACACGCGGCTGGAGGAACTCGGCCTGCAACCGCACCTGCTCGACGAGGAGTCGATCTCTACGCTGCTGGAACTGGCCGCCCACCACACCGATCGCGTGGACCTGACGATGATCGCCCTCCGGGTGGACTGGCGGCGTCTGCGCAACCAGGTGCGAGGGCAGGCGTGATCGGCGCCGTCGTTCCGGTCTGCAACCGGCGGGACAACCTTGACCTGCTGCTGACCTCCCTGGAACACCAGAGCGACACCGGCTTCCATGTGGTCGTCGCCGACGACGGGTCCACCGACGGCACCCGGGAGCTTGTCGAGGAACGATCCCGGGCCGGGGTCTGGAAGGGACGCCTGCGCTGGGTGGGCTGCGGGCCGAACCAGGGCGTGCGCACCGGGCGAGCCCGCAACATCGGCGCGGCCAGCCTCGATCCCGGAACCCGGCTGCTGGTCATGCTCGACAGCGACCTCGTCCTCCAGCCCGACGCCATGGCGCGGTTCGCCGCCGCCCACGCCCGCCACCGTGACGACGTCCTGCTCGGCCTCGTGGAGTGGCTGCCGCCCCTGGACGGCGCTGCCGTGCACGCCGCCGTCACCAACGACTGCCTGGGTCGACTCCGTGGCCTCGTGCCCCGCCAGCAGCCGGTCCGCGTCCAGGGAACGTTCACCGGTCCCGAGCTGCGCGAGGGCCTTCACCACCTGGACCCGGGCCACGCCGTGCCGCTGCGCCCGGAGTGGGCGCTCCCGCTCAACTCCGGCTGGCCGCTGGAGTTGTACTGGAGGGTCGGCGGCTTCGATGAGGCGATGCGCGGCTACGGGTACCAGGACATGGACTTCGGCGCCCGGGCGGCCAAGGCCGGTGCGCGATGCGTTGCCCGCCCCGAGTTGTGGGGCCTGCATGTCTGGCATCCCAAGCCGGCCAAGTCGATGGTGGAGAATCAGCGCAACCTCGACTTCTACCTGCGTCGACACGGTCCGAACCGGATCATCGAGACCGACGTCGACTGGACGCTGTGGTGGCACTACCACCGCGAACGTGGCGGAAGCGTCCTCAGCCAGGACGGCCGATTGTGGGCGGTCAACGGCACCGGTGACCGACGGCTCGGCCTTCCCGACGCCGTCTGGGTAGGGCGACTTGGGCACTGCGGCCACTCCATCGGGGAGGCCGACCCGGACACGCTGGCCGGCGCCGAGGACTGTGGCACGGCCTACGACCCGCCGACGAGTCCCTGAACGAAAGCCTGCAACCGCCGCGCGCCGTGGCGGGCAGTGAACCGACCTGCCCAGGTGGCGCGGCCGGCCGCCCCCAGGCGTGTACCCAGGACTGGATTCCGGGCTATGCGGGCCACGGCGTCGGCCAACGCCGCCTGTTCCCCGGGCGGCACCAGCAACCCGTTCACTCCGTCGTCGAGCAGATCTTCTGGGCCGGTGAGTCACCGTATCGTCCGAGCGGGTATAGTCGATCTCCACACTGGAACGGCCGTCGAACGGGTGCGCTCGCCCTGCCTGTAGCTCCTCGGAGATGAACCGCTCCATCGCCGAGACCGGAAACACCGGGTAGAACACGTGGTTGACCGTCCACGGCGCCCCTTGTTCGGGAAACGCGTGCGGCTCCGCCGCAGCCTCCACCGCCAGCAGCGTCACTCGGTGCGCCTGGATGTGATCCGGATGCCCGGTGGCGCCGAACGGGTCGTAGGTCACGACCAGGTGCGGCCTGAACCGGCGCACGATCCTGACCATCCGCTCGACGAGCGTCTCCAGCGGCTGGGCCCAGAACGCATGGCGCCCTTCGTTGTGTGGCGACCCCGTCATCCCGGAGTCGTGGTAGCCCAGCCAATCGATCTCGACCACACCGAGTGTCTCGGCTGCGGCGCAAAGCTCGGTCCTGCGTACCTCGGCCAGCTCGTCTGGTGCCAGCGTCAGGCCCAAGTCCGGATTGACCGGACCGAGGCGGCCATCCGTGCAGGTCACCAGCCCAGTGCGGATCCCGGCCGTCGAGCAGCGCGCCAGCAGACCGCCGGTCGTTATCGACTCGTCGTCCGGATGCGCGTGGACCGCGAGCAGACGACGATGCGCAGCGATCGATGACTCCACGTGAGGCCCTCCCTTGGAGATCACAGTAGCCTCCAATGACACCGTTGGCGGTGCCACCATCCGCCACCCCGGCACCGCGCCGCGACCGTCTGCCGAAAGGGATTCGCTTCCCGAAGAGGACCAGGCGTCAGCGCGATGCCGAGCTTGCCGAACGACCCGACCCTAGGCACGCCGCCCGTCTGTGGAGAGCGCTCAACCGTCCCGAGTCTTGACCAGGCATCCATGGCCAGGATCGGATCATTCGGGACTCATTGGGTCCTGACTATTCCTCGACTTGGTGGTCGGGTGGTGTCTGTTGTTCAGTAGCGCATCGGGACTGAACCGCGAGCGGTGTGATGACTACAGTGACGGCAGCAGGCGACGGCAGCAGGGGCACGTCAGACCGGACCGGTGCGCGTCGTACGCGGCAAGGGCCCACTGGACAGTCGGCCGGCGCGGACGCGATCCTGGCGCTAGCCACCGGTGTCGTCCGCACCGGGCAACAGACCAAGGGTGACGTGGGTGACCAGGCATACCTACGAAATCAGATACCGCGGGACGGCTGCCGCCTCCGCTCTGAGCGATCAGGTCGAAGCCGACCGCTTCAGCGACCGCGCCAACTTCGTGGACTTCGAAGTGCGCGAGCAAGAGGAACCAGAGGCGTGGCGAACGGTGCTACGGGTCCGCCACGACGACGTCCTGCAGATCAGGGAAACGAGCTAACTGCCCCGGTACAAGACCTGGCTGCCCACCCGTAGGGGATGGGCAGCCAGGTCGGCGATGCTGTATGCGTGGGCGGCTAAGCCGAAGTTACGAGCTCTTTGAGGGTCGATCTGCCCGCTGATCAGCGGTTGTAGTCGGGTTAGCGATCTGCGGCGTAGTCAGAATATTCGGCGTGTCGGGGACGTCGGATGCGGG
>JBOHCZ010000370.1:0-4049 GCA_050699195.1 Streptomycetales bacterium | reverse complement strand
GGCGAGTACTGGCCCTTGGTCAGCCCGTAGATCTGGTTGTTGAACAGCAGGATCGTGATGTCGACGTTGCGGCGCAGGGTGTGGATGAGATGGTTGCCGCCGATGGAGAGCGCGTCACCGTCGCCGGTGATCACCCACACCGACAGGTCGGGCCGGGAGCACGCGAGACCGGTCGCGATCGTCGGGGCCCGGCCGTGGATCGAGTGCATGCCGTAGGTGTCGATGTAGTACGGCAGGCGGGCTGCGCACCCGATGCCGGAGATGATGGCGATGTTCTCCCGGGCCAGCCCGAGCTCGGGCAGGAAGGACTGGAACGCCGCAAGGACGGCGTAGTCACCGCAACCCGGGCACCACCGGACTTCCTGGTCGGTCTTGAAGTCCTTGGCGGTCAGCGGGGAGGCGGGACCGTGCTCAGACACTGGCGATCACTTCCTCGATCGCGTGGGTGAGCTCCTGGGAGGTGAACGGGAGCCCCCGCACGCGGTTGTAGCCGATGGCATCGACGAGGTAGCGGGCCCGCACCAGCAGGGCGAGCTGCCCGAGGTTCATCTCGGGGATGAGCACCCGCTCGTAGCGGGACAGCACCTCGCCCAGGTTGGCCGGGAACGGGTTGAGGTGGCGCAGGTGCGCCTGGGCGACCTGCCCGCCGTGCGCGCGCACCTGGCGGCAGGCCTGCCCGATCGGGCCGTAGGTCGACCCCCAGCCCAGCACGAGCACCCGGGCCCCCGCCCCCGGCGGGCCGGAGGGGTCGTCGACCTCCAGGGGTGGGATGTCGCGGCTGATGCCCTCGATCCGGGCCGCCCGGGTGCGGACCATGAAGTCGTGGTTGGCCGGGTCGTAGGAGATGTTGCCTGTGCCGTCAGCCTTCTCGATGCCACCGATGCGGTGCTCCAGGCCGGCTGTCCCGGGCACCGCCCACGGGCGGGCCAGCGTCTCGGGGTCGCGGAGGTACGGCCAGAACCGGGCCTCGCCGTCCACCTCGTGGTTGGGCCCCGTGGCGAACTCGACCCGCAGGTCGGGCAGGCTGTCCACATCCGGGATGTGCCACGGCTCGGAGCCGTTCGCCAGGTAGCCGTCGGAGAGCAGGAAGACCGGCGTGCGGTACTTCGTGGCGATCCGCACCGCTTCCAGCGCCGCGTCGAAGCAGTCGGCCGGGCTGCACGGGGCCACGATCGCCACCGGCGCCTCGCCGTTGCGCCCGAACATCGCCTGCAGCAGGTCGGCCTGCTCGGTCTTGGTCGGCATGCCGGTCGACGGGCCGGAGCGCTGGATGTCGCAGATCAACAGCGGCAGCTCGAGGGCCACCGCGAGGCCGATGGTCTCCGACTTGAGCACCGCGCCCGGGCCCGAGGTCGTCGTCACCCCCAGGGCGCCGCCGAATGCCGCGCCCAGCGCCGCGCCCACGCCCGAGATCTCGTCCTCGGCCTGGAAGGTCCGCACCCCGAACCGCTTGTGCTTGGACAGCTCGTGCAGCACGTCGGAGGCGGGCGTGATCGGGTACGAGCCGAGGAACAGCGGCAGGCCGCTGAGCTTCGACGCCGCGATCAGCCCGTAGGCCAGCGCGAGGTTCCCCGAGATGTTGCGGTACGTGCCCGCCGGCATCGGGGCGGGCTTGACCTGGTAGGAGACGGAGAAGTCCTCGGTGGTTTCGCCGAAGTTCCAGCCCACACGGAAGGCCGTGATGTTGGCGTTCATGATCTCGGGGCGGCGGGCGAACTTCGCCTGGAGGAACGTGATCGTCTGCTCCGTGGGCCGGTGGTAGAGCCAGGACAGCAGGCCGAGCGCGAACATGTTCTTCGCCCGCGCGGCGTCCTTCCTGGAGATGTCGAAGCCCTTGAGCGCCTCGACCGTCATCGAGGTCAGGCCGAGGGGATGGACGTTGTAGCCCTCCAGCGAGCCGTCGTCCAGCGGGCTGGCGGCATAGCCCACCCGCTGCAGGTTCCGCTTGGTGAACTCGTCGGTGTTCACGATGATGTCCGCGCCCCGCGGCAGATCGCCGAGATTGGCCTTCAGCGCCGCAGGGTTCATCGCCACGAGGACGTTCGGCGCGTCACCGGGAGTCAGCACGTCATGGTCAGCGAAATGCAGCTGGAACGCCGACACCCCCGGCAACGTCCCCGCCGGCGCCCGGATCTCGGCCGGGAAATCCGGCAAAGTAGACAGATCATTACCGAACGCCGCCGTCTCCGACGTGAACCGGTCGCCGGTGAGCTGCATGCCGTCACCGGAATCACCGGCGAAACGAATAATGACCCGATCGATCTGCTGCACCTGCTTGGCCACCGGTGGCGCTCCTCCTCGGCGGTGCGGACCGGCGCTCACCCTGTGGGCACCCGGTCGTGAGGTGCACCGCGTTCATCGACGTCCCCATGGTATGTCCAGGGCGGATTCACTACCGTGGTGCGGATCACTGTTTCCGTGACATGCCCTTGGGGGGAAGGATCGTCGTCCGGTCACCTCGCCCGCTGCTCGGTCTGGCTCTGCTCATCGCGGCCGTCTCGCTGGCGACCGCGAGCGCGACTCCCCGCCTCGGCGTCGGGATCGACGGCTCCGCGTTGGGGGTCGACGGCCCCGCGCCGGGGGTTGCGGTTCTCGACGTGCCCGACCCGTCCCGCGCGCTCTCGCCTGTGCCGCGGTCGGTCCGCCTGACCGGTCGCGGCACTCCCGTCCCGGGCTCGGTCGGGCTGGTCGCGACCGGGAGTTCCGACCGGGCGTCCCGTCCGGCGGCGGTCGAGGAGGCCGAGGCCCTGCTCCGGGACGCGGGCGCGACGCGGGTGGTGCGCGCCGGCCCGGCGGGCGAGCTCCCGGACACCCGGCTCGTGGTGTACGTCGGCGGTCCGGCGGCGAACCCCGCCTCGGCGGGCGCGCTGCGCAGGCTCGGCGTGAACGGCCCGGTGGCCCTGCCCGCGCAGGGGTACGTGCTCGCCAGCGGGCCCGACGGCGGCCGCTGGAGCACCGTGCTCGCCGGTGCCGACGCCACAGGCACGTACCACGCCGTGCAGACCCTCGACCAGCTCGTCGAGCGGGACACCCGCCGCGCGCTCGTCCCCGGCGGCACCGTCCGCGACTGGCCGGCGACCCGCAGCCGCGGGGTCATCGAGGGCTTCTACGGGCCGCCGTGGTCCGACGCCGAGCGGCGCGACCAGCTGGCGTTCTACGGTGACCACAAGCTCGACACCTACATCTACGCGCCGAAGGACGACCCGTACCACCGCGAGCGCTGGCGCCGGCCCTACCCGGCCCGGCAACTCGACCGGCTCGCCGGGCTGGTTCGCGAGGCGCGGCGCCACCACGTGGACTTCGTCTTCGCCGTGTCGCCCGGGCAGAGCGTGTGCCACTCGGGCGACGCCGACTTCCGGGCGCTGACCCGCAAGATGGGGGCGCTCTACCGCGTGGGGGTGCGCCGCTTCGCGCTGTTCTTCGACGACATCGCGGCCGAGCTGCGCTGCCCGCAGGACCGCAGGCGGTTCGCCGACGACCGGTCGCCCGCGGCGGCCGCGCAGGCCTACCTGCTCAACCGCTTCACCCGGGAGTTCCTGCGGACCCGGCCCGGCACCGGCCCGCTGCTTACCGTGCCGACCCAGTACACCGGCGCGGGCGCCTCACCGTACAAGCGGCGTTTCGCCGGGCTCGTGGGCCCCGAGGTCGAGGTGTTCTGGACCGGCCGCGAGGTGGTCTCTCCCGCGATCCCGGACGCCGGCGCCGGGGCGGCCCGCAAGGTGTTCCGCCACCCGCTGCTCGTCTGGGACAACTACCCGGTCAACGACTTCCAGGTCGACCGGCTCTTCCTGGGTCCGGTGACCGGACGGGGCGACGACCTCGCGGGCAGCGGGGTGCGCGGCTTCATCGCGAACCCGATGATCCAGGCGGCGCCGTCCAAGCTCGCCGTCGCGACCGTCGCCGACCACGCGTGGAACCCGGGCGCCTACGATCCCGAGCGCTCCTTCGACCGGGCGTTGCGGGAGCTGGGCGGCCCGGCGTACACCGCCCTGCGCACGTTCGCCCTGAACAACCACTCCTCGCGGCTGCACGGCGAGGAGGCCCGGGTC
>JBOHCZ010000369.1:0-4723 GCA_050699195.1 Streptomycetales bacterium | reverse complement strand
TGTGGATTCGCCAGTTCGGATCACCCCGACTGAAGAACCCGGTGCCATCGATCGGGTCGAGGATCCAGACCCGATCGGACTCACCGAGCTGACCAAGTTCCTCGCCGAGGAACGCATCTTCGGGCCGGGCCCCCGACAACGTCTCCCGAAGCAATCGCTCGACTGCCCGGTCGGCTTCGGTGACCGGTGTGCCGTCGGCCTTCAGCGTTGCCGAAACGCCAGACTCGAAGTGAGCGAGCGCGAGTTCCGCCGCCAGGTCCGAGGTGTCGAACACGAGTTGAAGGTCATCAACGCTGTCCATCGCAGCTGACGCTAGCAGCCTCGCCACGGTCCCATCTCACGTACCGCTTGCGGACTTCCGTCGCCGTGAATAACAACGGTCATCGGCGATGGGCCGTTGGTGAGCACGAGATCGTGGAACGCCTTGAGGTCGAACCCAGTGCCGAGTTTGCGCTCGGCCACGGCTCGCAGGCGCTGGATCTCCAGGCGCCCCACCATGTACGACCACGCTTGGCCGGGCCACTCGATGTCGCGATCGGTCTCGACCTGAGCGTCCACTTCGGACAGCAGGGTGTGCGAACGCAGGAAGTCGACCGCCTGCCGGCGGCTCCAGCCTCGTGTGTGCAACCCGGTGTCGACGACCAACCTGGCAGCACGCAGGGAATCCTCCGCGAGCATGCCGACGTAGAGGTTTCTCCTCGACCACGCCAGCCGGATCGCACCTCCTCGCCCAGCCCCAGCCCAGCACGCCCGTGATCGACGATCACGGGCGGCACCTCTTCCAAGTACCCCAGCCGCTGAGACGACTTCAGCCACACTGCCAGGACCAGCTCGTGCTCCTCGTTCTGCGTCCGGCTCCGCACCCATGCCAGCTCGTTCGCCGTCCTGAACGCCCTCGCCAGCTCGCGACCCGACACCACCCGCGGCGACGTGGGCGTAGCGCTGTCCACCGTTGCGATGTTCCTCAACCCCCTGTCCGCAGCCGGAGGCTGTTCAGGTGACCAGTGAGCTGTGGCGGCTCAGCACGCAGAACTCGTTGCCCTCGGGGTCGGCCAGCACGACCCACGGGACATCTGGGATCTCGTCCGCCTGGCCCACGTCGGCGCGCCGGGCGCCAAGCCTGATGAGGCGCTCGACCTCCGCGTCGCGGTCGTCGGGGTTGAGGTCGATGTGGAGGCGGTTCTTGATCGTCTTGCCTTCGGGCACGGGGACGAAGCACAGCCCCGGGTAGGCGTGCTCGTCCCTGCCGATGATCACCTCTGCGGGGTGCTCGTAGAGCAGCCGGTAGCCCGAGCACGGACGCCCAGAACCGCGCCAGCGCGCCGGGGCCCCGGGGGGTCGATCACGAGCTGATAGAAGTCACTGGCCATGAGGTGACGGTAGCGACGAGAGCCGACAGCCCGTGGCGAGGCCCCGGTGTTACAGCCCGTTACGGCCAACCCTGGTCGGTACGCGCCCTGATGGGCCGTACGGGTCGAGCGGCGGAGCCCCCTTCCGATGGCGGACCGCTCAAAAGTCTGCTCACGGCTCCCGGATAAATCACATGCAGTACCCTTTTATCGAGATTCTCCTCGCGCCGGTTCCGGTCCGTCCGCTGACCGGCGCGGGGGTGACTCGGCACCGCGTCACAGGGCAGCACGTCCGCGACGGCCCCGGCCGCGGGGCCTCCACCAGGCCGGGCAGATCCGGTGCGCTTCAGCTGGGACGGTCGAGCCAAGGCTGTGCCCACCGCCGACGTCGTAACGTCCACGACCAGCTGGGAGCCTTATGAGCCGGCATTGTCTCCAGATCCCCCCTGCGCGTCACCGCGCCCACGACGGTGCAGCAGCAAACGCAAACGCCGTGCTGGGGCAGCCGCCGTCCCTTTGACCAGGCGCGGGGCTCGGTGATCCCAGGCACCGAAGGTCATGAGGGGCGGCGGGACGAGGACCGATGACGACGATTCATGTGCAGGACACCGTGCACGAGGGCGCAGGACTCGCAGAGCTGAGCCGGGCGCCGGCAAAGGAGGGGGGCGGTGTGCGTACCCGTGGAACGATCGAGCCTCCAAAGCCGCCACTGAGACGCTACGGCGGCGAGGGCGACCGCCGTGGTGACGGGCGGCCCGCTCATGCGGATCGCCAGGCGGCTAAGCAGATGTTCTCCCAGCTGGCAGCGCTGCCGCGGGGGAAGCCGGAACATCGGGACATGCGGAACCGGATCGTCGAGATGCACATGCATCTCGCACGGCAGCTCGCCATGCACTTTCGGGACCGCGGTGAGCCGCTCGACGATCTCATCCAGGTGGCGACGGTGGGCTTGATCAAGTCCGTCGACCGCTTCGACCCGTGCCGGGGCGTCGAGTTCTCCACGTTCGCGGTACCGACGATCCTGGGCGAGCTCAAACGGCACTTTCGCGACACCCGGTGGAGCGTCCGGGTGCCGCGGCGCTTGCAGGAGATGCACCTGGCGCTGTCCGCGGCAACCAACGAGCTCGCGCAGCGGCACGGTCGCTCACCCACCGTCGCCGAGCTTGCCGACCACGTGGGTGCCTCGCTGGAGGAGGTCTTCGAGGGCCTCGAGGCGGCACACGCCTACAGCGCGCTGTCGCTGGATCTGCCCACGCAGGACGACGAGGAGTCACCCACGTTCGCGGACTCCATCGGGCAGGAGGACCGGACCCTCGAAAACGTCGAACACGAGGAGTCGCTCAAGCCGCTGCTCGAGGAGCTGCCTGCACGCGAGAAGCGAATCCTGCTCCTGCGGTTCTTCGGGAACAGGACGCAGACGCAGATCGCCGAACAGGTGGGCATCTCCCAGATGCACGTGTCTCGGCTGCTCGCCCGCACACTTGCCCAGCTGCGGCATGGACTGCTGTACGCGGACGAACCCGACGACCCGCCGTCGAGTACCACCTGACAGCCGGTGACGGGTGAGCCTGCGGCGCGACCCCGGAATCCCCTGCGGTTCCCAACGCGTTGACGCCCGTGAAGAGTGTGGCACCACATCGGGCATTTTGGGGGTTTTGCTGTACTTGTTATGGGTACCGGTCCGCCAGCGTCGAGACCTGGTGCCGGCCGGTGGTCGGGCATCGCGGCCGCGTAGACAGCGACCGGGGGGAGGCCGGTGTGCAGTCGGAAAGGGTCGCCACTACGGTCGGTCTGGCCGCTGGCGCCCCCCGCAACCACTCAGGAGCCGCCCACAGCGCCAGGGGCCGAGCAGTGCTCGAGCGCTACGCCGCCTACCACGCGCCACAGCCTGCCGGGCGCAGCCGGCCGCTTGACGAAGGGAGAACGACATGTCGACCGACTACGACGCGCCGCGCAGGAATGACGAAGATCTCGCCGATCAGAGCGTCCCCGAAGAGCTCAAGTCCCGTCGCCGGGAGCGCGGCGGCACCCCCATCGACGACGAGAACGAGCTGGCCGAGAACATCGAGCTGCCCGGTGCCGACCTGTCCGGCGAGGAACTCCGTGTGCGTGTGCTCCCCCGGCAGGGAGATGAGTTCACCTGCTCGCGGTGCTTCCTCGTGCACCACCGGAGCCAGCTGGCGGCCGAGAAGAGGGGCCAGCCCGTCTGTACCGAGTGTGCGGCCTGAAGGTGTAACCCCCGCCCCCGAGCGGGGTAACGGCGAGCGTGGCCCGCGGTGCCAAAGGCAGGATATGCCAGGCGTCGTGTTCGACCGGAGAGGATACGTCGTCCCGATGGCGTGTCTACGCTTCCGGATACCGCAAACTCTACGCGTATATGCTTAAGAAAACTGCTGTTCCCGAAGGTAGCATTCGGGAGTGGCGGCTTTTGCAACGCCCGCTACCTGATCATTTTCCGCCGAGCTTGTACGTGGTTGATCGGGACGAGCACCCCTATGCCTGGATCGTCGTTATCCGCGAAAAAGCAGATAGTCGCGGATAGCCGCCTGTCACACATGATGCATACGGCGCGTGCCCGCCCTGTGCACGTGCCGGGGTATACTGGTGCGCACCGAGGACATTTCGTGCGTTGGCATCCAGGTCGGCGTCGCCCACGGCGATTCGCGACTGCGGTTCTTTCCGGGACCGGGACCAGGCCGAGCGATTGTGACGCACGAAACGCGCGCGAGCCCCTTGAAGGTCGCGCTCAGGCTGGCCGCCTCTCATGCGCGCAGCCCCGGCGGGCCGCCCCTTCTCACCGCGATGGTCACGCCGCCTGGGAACACCCGAGCAGGCCAGCACCCTCGCGGCCGGCCGGCCACACGTGACCTCAACCTCCTTCGATCGGAGCTCCATGACCACCCTCCCAGCCGAGGCCTATGCCCGGGACCATGCCGCGGTAGGCCTATCCACCCTCCATCGGCCCACCTACACCGTCGTCCAACTGCGCGGCGAAATCGACATCATCACCACCGCGGCGCTACGTGAGCGCCTACTCGACGTGCTGCGCCACACCACGAACCTGCTCATCCTCGATCTGTCCAGGGTGTCGTTTTGCGACGCGTCCGGACTGGCCGTACTGATCGGCACACAGCGACGCGCCAGGCTGCTTGGGCTCACCCTCCGCCTGGCCGCGCCCCGCCCCCACATCGCGAAACTGCTGCACGTCACCGGTCTGGCCCGCAGTCTCACAATCCACCCCACGCTGTCTGACGCGCTCGCCCACACGCAGGACGAAAATATGGCAGAACGCAACTGACCGCCGTTCACCCACCGAGTAGTCATGCGGCAAGCGAGGTCGAGATGGGTATCAAAGTCGATCTCGATTTCAGTAC
>JBOHCZ010000368.1:0-17042 GCA_050699195.1 Streptomycetales bacterium | reverse complement strand
GAACAGCGACTGGGGCTGGAACGACCAGTACCAGGCGATGATCATCCCCGACATCAGCTTCACGCTGCCGCTCGCCATCTGGATCCTGACCAGCATCTTCGCCGACATGCCGTGGGAGCTGGACCAGGCGGCCAAGGTCGACGGCTGCACCCCTGGGCAGGCGTTCCGGAAGATCATCTTCCCGCTGGCCGCGCCGGGGGTCTTCACGACCGCGATCATGGTGTTCATCTACGCGTGGAACGAGTTCCTCATCGCGTCCGCCATGTCGCTCACCCTCGCCGCCCAGCCGGTGACGGTGGCCATCGCGAAGTTCACCGGGGAGTCGGAGTTCCAGCAGCCGTTCGGGACCCAGATGGCGGCGGGCGTGATCGTGACGATCCCGCTCGTCCTGCTCGTACTCTTCTTCCAGCGCCGCATCGTCGCCGGGCTCACCGCCGGCGGAGTGAAGGGATGATCTGACCGGAGGCATACCATGCGCAGACCGAACACCCTGCTCACCGGGTTATCCGCGGGGTCTCTCGCGGCGGCGCTCCTCGCCGGGACAGCCGCCTTGCCCGCCTCGGCCGCACCGCAGGACCCGGGTGCTGGCCCGTCCCGATCGCCGGAGCTGTCGGAGGGCGACCGGCTGGCCGATCGCCGCGGGGTGGTGGTCGGCGAACGCTTCTACGCGATGGGCACCGAGGACGGCCTCTACCCGGCTATGGGCTGGCATAACCGCGGTGAAATGGGCGGCTTCTGGTCGCCCCCGATCAAGCTACTTGACGGGCTGTGGTTCGGCGTCGACGGGCAGTGGCTCGGCGCGGACGTCGCGGCGCGGCGGTTCACCAGCGGCTGGGGATACACCCGAGTCGCCTACCGGCCGGCCGGCGGGGTTGAGGTGCGACGCACCGACGTCGCGCTCGACGAGCTGCGCGCCGGCCTCGTCGGGCTGACGTTCTCCAGTGCCGCGCCGCGTACCGTCCGGCTCGCACTCGAAGCGCACTCCGAGCTGATGACAGGCTACCCCTGGGGGTGGACCACGCCGAACCAGCTCGAGTTCAACCTGGCCGACACCGGGTCCTACGCCGGATCGGCCGGTCACGGGGCGCTGCTGTTCCACGAGCAGGGCACCCCGCCGGTGCCCAACGCCGAGCCGCACGACTTCGCCGCTCTGGTGGGCAGCACGCTGCGTCCCGCGGGCCATGAGCTCGGCCCGGACTTCCGGGGGCCGCAGGACCCGGCGGTGGTCTGCCCCGTGGACGGTGACCAGCCGGACCGCTGCGACGACTCGGCGGCTGGCAAGGGCACCGGCGGGCGGCTGACCTACCAGCTCGAGCTCACCGATCGCCCGACGACCGTGTGGTTCGCCGTCGCGGGCTCGGACCACGGTGCCGGCGAGGCACGCGCCGCGCTCACCCGTACGCTCGCCGAGCCCGAGCGGCTGGCCGGCGCCAAGATCGCGCGCCGGGAGAGCATCGCGAGCCGGACGGTCGTCGACCTGCCGGGCGACCCGCTGCTGGAGGGCAGCGTCGCCTGGAGCAAGCAGAACCTCGCCGACTCGGTCCAGCAGGCCCGCGACCTGGAGCTGCGTGCGACCCACGAGGGCCACGACTACCCGGTCCCGGCTGGCACCCTGGACGCGGCACGGTGGGTCGGTGCCGGCTGGCCCGACTACCCCTGGCTGTTCGCCGTCGACGGTGAGTACACCGCGTTCGCCAGCGTCGCGGCAGGCCAGTTCGCACCGATCAAGGACCACTTGCGCGCGGTGCGCGACGTGAGCGAGATCGTCAACGGCGGGAGCGGCAAGGTCGTCCACGAGATCACGCCGGACGGGGCGGTGTATTTCGGCGCCAACGACGACCCCGGCAACACCGACGAGACCGCGAAGTTCCCCAGCGCGGTGGCGCTGGTGTGGCGCTGGACGGGCGACGACGGCTTCCGCGACGAGATGTACGACTTCGCGGTACGCGGGATGCGCCACGTCGTCCAGCGGCTCGACGCGGACGGCGACGGCTGGCCCGAGGGCCTCGCCAACGTGGAGCGCCAGGGCATGGGCGCCGAGAAGCTGGACAGCACCGTCTACACCATCCGGGGTCTCTACGACCTCGCGGACATGGCCCGCTCCAGGGGCGACGGGGCGACCGCCGCCTGGGCCGACGAGCACGCCGAGGCCATGGCGTCGCGCTTCGAGCAGGCCTGGTGGTTCGGCGGCGACACCGACTCATACGCCGACTCGCTGGACGATCCCGGCGACCCCGCGAACGACAACACGGCGATCTTCCAGCGGCACTGGATCGGCGTCACGCCGATGGAGGCGCTGCTCACCCGCGACGGCGAGCCCCAGGGGCCGCTGGCCGGCCGGGAGCACGGCCGTCTCGCCCTCGACGAGCGGGAGCAGTCCTGCTACACCGACGAGTTCGGGCTCTACCACACCGGCACGGGACCGACCTCGGCGGAGTCGGGCAACCCGGGCCCGAGCTGCGACAGCGTGCTGTCCGCCGTGCCGGGTGAGCGGGTGATCTTCCCGCTGGGGACCTCGATCATGGCGGCGGCCGAGGGTAACTTCGGGCGGCTTGGCGAGGCGCAGCAGCAGCGCTACAGCACGGCCAACGCGCGGGTCCAGCTCGACCCCCGGGTGTGGGAGATGCCCGGCGCGATGCCGGAGATCTCGCCGAGCCCGGGCTTCGGGGCGAACATCGAACGCCGGTTCACCGACCGCGCGATGGTGCTCCAGGCCTGGGGCGCGTACGGCGTGCTGTGGCCGGTCGTCCACCACCAGCTGGGGATCAGCCCCGATCTGGGGCAGGGCCGGCTTTCCGTGGTGCCGCAGATCCCGGAAGGCCAGGTCACCGTCGCCGGAAGGAACGTGCGACTCGGTGCGGGTGCCGTCGACGTGCGGGCCTTCCAATCGGGCCGCACGCTGGGGACCTTGGTGACCCGGCACCTGAACGTGCGCCTCACCCTCGGGCACGTCCTGCCCGGCGGTGCGGAGGTGTCCTCGGTCAGCCTGAACGGGCAACAGGTCGACTACACGATCCGCGAGACCGCCAGGGGCCGCGAGGTGGTGGCCGACGCGGGCGCCGGGAAGGGCCAGAGCACCCTGCTCGTGCGGCTGCGCTAGCGCAGGCGTCCGCCGAAGCGTGCGGGCGGAGACTTCTCGTCATGTCCCGACGAGACGTCTCCGCCCGGCAGGCACGGTCGCGCCGGTCCTGTCAGGCCCGCTCGGCCGCGCTCGGGGTCTCGTCGTCGCCCTCGGCGGCCGCCGATACGACCATCTCCTCGTCCGCCCGCACCTCGGAGCGTTCGGTGCGGACGGGCATGTCCAGCTCGCCGGCGCTGCGCTGGGGGAAGGCCACGTCCTCGCCGAGGAAGACGCGACGGACCACCCGCTCGGACGCGTGCCCGTCGTCGAGCTGACAGAAGCAGCGACGGAACTCCGCACGGTGGGCCGCCGCCTGCTCACCCCATGCCGCGCCGGAGCGGAACGCGTCGACGAGCCCGTGCATCGTGGTCGCCACCACGCCGGGCGGCTCCGCCATCAGGTCGAAGTACACCCCCCGGGTGCGCCGGTAGGTGTCCCAGTCGTGGGCGTAGATCACGATCGGCCGGTCCAGCACCGCATAGTCGAACATCACCGACGAGTAGTCGGTGAGCAGCACATCGGAGGCCAGGAAGAGGTCCTCGATCGAGGGGTGCGTCGACACGTCGATCAGGTGGCCGCTGCGCTGCAGATCCTGCAGTCGCTCGTCCTGGGTGTAGTAGTAGTGCGCCCGCACGAGCAGCACGTACTCAGGCCCGAGGGCGCGGGACAGCGCCGCGAGGTCGAGCGGGGGCTCGAAGCCCTTCTGGTAGTCGCGGAACGTGGGCGTGTAGAGCACCGCCGTCCGGCCCGGCGCGACGCCCAGCCCGGAGCGGGCCCGGGCGACATCCTCGCCGGTCGCCGTGACCAGACGGTCGTTGCGCGGATAGCCGCTCTCCAGAGCCTGGTAGTCGCAGGGGTAGCAGCGCTCCCATGCCTCGGTCGAGAGGCGGTTCGAGGAGATGCTGAAGTCCCACCGGTCAGAGCGCATGAGCAGCGCCTTGAAGTTCATCCGGTTCGCCCCGACCGGGTAGCGCTGCAGGTCGAGGCCCATCGTCTTCAGCGGGGTGCCGTGGTGGGTCATCACGTGCACGGAACCCTTGCGTTTCACGATGTCGTCGGGGTAGTTCACGTTGTTGATCAGGTACTTCGCGCGAGCCATCGTACGGTAGTAGGTGGGGGTGTCCGCCCTCACGTAATCGACTCCGGCGGGCATCGCAGCCGTCTCGCCGGCCCTGACGACCCAGACACCCCGTACGGAGGGGGCGAGCTCGCGGGCCTTCTCATAGATGGCGGCCGGGTTGCAGGCGTAGCCGCGGAACCAGTAGGCGGCGTAGACCGCGAGCTGCTCGTCCATCGGAAGGCGCAGCTGGACGCGGTAGTAAACGCGCAGCACCCGCCGCCAGGCCGCACCCACGTAACGCCGGTAGGTCCTGCGGAGCGACTTCTTGCGGTCCCGCAGCCAGAGCCGGAGCTGGTTCGCCACCTTGAAGATGGTGAAGGTGCGGTACGCGCCCTTCTTGATGAGGCGGTACTTGACGGTGTCGAGCCGGCCGAGCTTGAGGCCGCCCCTGGGCTCGTAGGTCCGGTAGTGCTCCGACATCCGCCGGAAGAACTCCAGCCGGGCGGCGCGGGACACCCGGTCGCCTCGCCCGAGGATGATCACGTAGTGCCACATCATGCGGGCGAACATGGTCGAGCGGAACTCTTCGACCGCAGCGCCCTGGCGGTCCATGAAGGCGAAGATCTTCTCGTACTGGCCGAAGGCGTCGAGATGCTTGTCGCTCGTGGTCTTGGTGATCGCCCCGCCGCGGCGCTGGCGGTAGTAGTAGCAGAGCCGGTCCAGCAGGCTGATGCGTTCGGCGGCCATCAGGATGGGATAGGTGACCGGAACGTCCTCGTAGTAGCCGCGGCCGAAACGCAGGCCCAGATCCACCAGGAACTGCCGCCGGATCGCCTTGTTCCACGCCGTCATCATGAAGTGCATCGCGCTGGGGCGTTCCCGCAGCGTGAAGACGTCGGGCGGAGGGGGATCGCGGAACAGGTGCTGCAGGACGTTTCGCTCGGTCTTGCCCCACCAGTAGGCGCGGGCGTAGTCGAAGATCAGCACGTCCGGCTTCGTCTCCTGCAGGCGGTCGTTGATGGCCTGCAGGGCACCGTCGCCGAGCCAGTCGTCGCTGTCGACGAACCAGACATACTCCCCCGTCGCCCGCTCGAGGCCGATGTTGCGGTCCTCGCCGAGACCGACTTTCTGCTCGAGGTGCAGCACGTCGACCCGCGGGTCCCGGCGGGCGTACTCATCGAGGATCTCCCCGGAGCGGTCCGGTGAGCAGTCGTCGACGGCGATCACCTCGAAGTCGGTGAACGACTGTCCGAGGATGGAGTCCAGGCACTCGCGGAGGTAGCCCTGGACCCCGTAGGCAGGGAGCACGATGCTGAGTTTCTTCATACCACCGGTATTCATACGGTCCGATCGGCTGACGCTTCCGACGTGACTCAGACGATGTCCGACGTCTCCTTGTGGTACCCCCAAGCGACGCAGAGATCCCTCAACTCTGCAGGAACTTCATCGTGATCAGGGAGCGGGCGCGCGGGCTGCACGGTGCCGGTGCGGATCTTGTCCGTCCAGTCGCCGAGCCCGGCCTTGAAGCTGCCGTGGGTGTGCTTGCCGTAGTCGAGCATCCCGGCTTCCCAGTCCACCTCCAGGAAGGCGCAGATGCGCTGGGTCACCTCACGCGGGTCTGCTGTCAGCTCCTCGTAACGCACCGTGAGGCCGGGGAGCCCCTGCCGGGCCTCCTCCACGGCCTTCATGTAGCGCATCGTGTCGGCGATGGCATCTGCCTTGCCCCACTTCGGATGCGCCGACTGCCATGAGGCGACGGTGGACACCGGGTGGCGGAGCAGGAAGATGAACCTGGCGTCCGGCCAGCAGCGCGCGATGCGCTTCCACATGAACGCGTTGCCCGGCGTCTTGTTGACCAGGATGTCCTTGCCGCTCTTCTCCATCTCGCGATGCAGGATGCGGTCCCACAGGAGGTGCTCGAGCTCCCTCTGGTCGAGCCCGAGTGCCCGCATCGACTTCGCCACGTACTTGTTCTCCTCCTGGACCTTCAGGCTACGCAGGTGGAGCTCGTGCGGCGCGTGGAGCCGGGAGTGGCTGTTGAGCAGGACGCGCAGCAGCGTCGACCCGGAGCGCACGGACGAGTGAATGAAGACGGGGGCGACGAGCAGCCGGTCGGGACTGGTCCGCGGCCTGGGCGCCCTCACGCTGCCGTTCGATGTGCGGTCGGGCACAGGTGACGCGGCCCTCGCGGCCTTCGCGGCGCGCGGCACCCGCGTGAACTCGAAGCCGGTCGTCCGACCGAGGGCATGGTTTAGCCTCAGCTGCCAACTCATGAGCCGCGAGGATAGCCGATGCCGGGGGGGCGGACCGTCCACGACCCCCCGCGGGGGACGATCCTCCCCCGGACGGGCAGGCCGGGACGGAGGACCTGCCACCACCGGCACCGACGGCTTCGTATAATCGTCCGTCACCTGTGTTCGGCTCGGGACCGTTGCACTCGGTTCCCGGCCACAGAGACCGTCCACGGAGACCGCTTTCGAACGAGGGGCCCACATGCCTGTGGCTACCGGCTACCGTCTCTCCCAGCTCGACCTCCTGGAGGCGGAGTCGATCTTCGTCTTCCGCGAGGCGGCTGCGGAGTTCGAGCGACCCGCGCTGCTGTTCTCCGGCGGCAAGGACTCGCTGGCGATGCTGCGGCTAGCGGAGAAGGCCTTCTGGCCTGCGTCCATCCCGTTCGCCATCCTGCATATCGACACCGGTCACAACTTCCCGGAGACCCTGGAGTTCCGTGACCAGCGGATGGCGGAGCTGGGTGCGAGGCTCGTCGTCGGCTCCGTCCAGGGCGCGATCGACTCCGGGCGGGTCGTCGAGGAACGCGGCCGGCGTGCCAGCCGTAACCGCCTGCAGACTCAGGTGCTCCTCGACGCGATCGAGGAGCACGACTTCGACGCGCTGTTCGGCGGCGGGCGGCGCGACGAGGAGAAGGCCAGGGCCAAGGAGCGCATCTTCTCGTTCCGCGACGAGTTCGGCCAGTGGGATCCCAAGAACCAGCGGCCCGAGCCGTGGACGCTGTTCAACACCCGCATCAACCCCGGTGAGCACGTGCGGGTGTTCCCGCTTTCGAACTGGACCGAGCTCGATGTCTGGGACTACATCGCGGCCGAGCGGCTCGGGGTGCCCTCGATCTACTTCTCGCACCGCCGCCAGATCTTCGAGCGCGACGGCATCCTGCTCGCCGAGAGCCCCTACGTGCAGCGCGACGACAGCGAAGAGGTCTACGAGGCCACCGTCCGCTACCGCACCGTCGGGGACATGAGCTGCACGGGGGCCGTCCAGTCCACCGCGACGACGGTGGAGGAGATCATCGCGGAGGTGGCCGCGAGCCGCATCACCGAGCGTGGCGCGACCCGCGCGGACGACCGCGTCACCGAGGCCGCCATGGAGGACCGCAAGCGCGAGGGGTACTTCTGATCATGGACATGCTGCGCTTCGCCACCGCCGGGTCGGTGGACGACGGCAAGAGCACCCTCATCGGACGGCTGCTCTACGACTCGAAAACCATCTTCGAGGACCAGCTCGAGGCCGTCGAACGGACCAGCCAGGCCCGCGGGGACGAGTACGCCGACCTGGCGCTGCTGACCGACGGGCTGCGGGCCGAGCGGGAGCAGGGCATCACCATCGATGTCGCCTACCGCTACTTCGCCACCCCGCGCCGGAAGTTCATCATCGCCGACACCCCGGGCCACATCCAGTACACCCGGAACATGGTGACGGGCGCGTCAACGGCCGACCTGGCGATCGTGCTCGTCGATGCCCGCAACGGCCTGGTCGAGCAGAGCCGCCGGCACGCGTTCCTCGTCTCGCTGCTGCGGGTGCCGCACCTGGTGCTGTGCGTGAACAAGATGGACCTGGTCGACTATGACCAGGACGTCTACAACCGCCTCTACCAGGAGTTCACCGACTTCGCAACCAAGCTCTCGGTGCCCGACCTCACCGTGATCCCGGTCTCCGCGCTGCTCGGCGACAACGTCGTCGAGCGGTCGGACAAGATGCCCTGGTACGACGGCCCGTCGCTGCTGCACCACCTGGAGAACGTCTACGTCGCGTCCGACCGCAACCTCATCGACGTGCGCTTCCCGGTGCAGTACGTCATCCGGCCCAAGTCCAACAGCCACCACGACTACCGCGGCTACGCCGGGCAGGTCGCCGGGGGCGTCCTCAAGCCCGGCGACGAGATCATGCACCTGCCCTCCGGCCTGACCACCCAGATCGCCGGGATCGAGACGGCCGCCGGGCCGCTCGACGAGGCGTTCCCCCCGATGTCGGTGACCCTGCGGCTGGCCGACGACATCGACATCTCCAGGGGCGACATGATCTGCCGCCCGCACAACACCCCCACCGTGACGCAGGAAATCGACGCGATGGTGAACTGGATGGCCCCCGACAGCCAGCTACGGCGCGGGCAGAAGTTGGCCATCAAGCACACCACGCGGACGGCGCGGGCGGTGGTACGTGACCTGGAGTACCGGCTGGACGTGAACACCCTGCACCGCGACCAGGACGCCGAGTCGCTGACCCTGAACGAGATCGGGCGCGTGCGCCTGCGGGTGACAAAGCCGCTGTTCTGCGACGACTACAGCCGCAACCGGTTCACCGGCGCCTTCATCCTGATGGACGAGGGCACCAACAACACCGTTGCGTCGGGCATGATCCTCGATGCGGCCTGACCCTCGGACACCCATCGGACTCCCACGAGTGGCCGGCCCGCCGGCAGGCTGAAAGGATCGCCACGGCGGGTCTACACTCCTCGTGATTTCCATCCCCGACTATCTGAGGGCCTACCGGTGCAGAGGACCACAGCCGAGTCAGCCACCCCACCCGCAGGGCGGTCGTCGCCGTTCGCGGGCCTGTCCGACCGCCCGGTTTTCGTCGGTGCATGCCCGCGCTCAGGTACCACGCTGCTGCGCACCATGCTCAACAGTCACCCCGGACTCGCCGTGCCCCACGAGACGCGCTTCGCCGTCGATGTGTGGCAGCGGCGCGCGCAGTTCGGCGACCTGTCGGACCCGCAGAACCGGCGCCGGCTCGCCCGGTGGATCGTCAAGCGACCGAAGTCCAGGGTCCACCGGCTGGACGCCGAGCCGAAGGAGATCGTCGCCCGGCTGGTCGCCGCGCCCCCGACCATCGGCTCGCTGCTCGGCAGCTGCTTCGCGCTCTACGCCGAGCGGCACGGCAAGCCGCGCTGGGGCGACAAGCGGCCGAGCTATGCCCAGCACCTGGACGCCGTCTTCGCGATGTTCCCGGACGCCCAGTACATCAACATCGTCCGCGACCCGCGTGCTGCGGTCGCGTCCATGCGCAAGATCGGCTGGTTCAACGGCGACGTGGTCCCCGCCGCCGACGTGTGGGAGCGTGCCGTGCGCTCCGTCGACGCCTGGCGCAAACGGCTCGCGCCCGACCAGATCCTCGAGATCCAGTACGAGGACCTGGTGGCCGACCCGCAGGGCGCGGTCGAGCGGATCGTCGGCTTCCTCGGCCTCGACCCGGACGGCATCGAGGCGATGCTGTCCTTCCACGAGAACTCCGACATCCCCAAGAGCGGGAGATTCCACCCGCTCGTGTCGACCCCGGTCACGACGTCTGCGCTGCGCACCTGGGAGGAGTCCCTGAGCCGCGAGGAGATCGCCTTCCTCGAGCGGACACTCGCCGGGAAGATGCGGCGGTACGGTTACGAGCCGATCGCGGCCGATGTGCGCGTCCCAGTCGAGATGCGGCGGGGCTTCAAGCGGCGCCAGCGTCACAAGGCCCGGGAACGCCTCTCCGGAACCGTGGGCGAGGCCAAACTGCGGTTTACCTACCGGCAGCCGGTGGCCGCCCGGTTGACCAGCGGGCAACGCCGCTGAGAGCGGTGCACGGTTCCGTTTATTAGACGTCGTGTCTACAATGCTCGGCGTGAGTGATGACACCGCCTTCCAGGTCGCCGTCATCGGGACCGGCTTCTCGGGGCTGTGCACGGCGATTCAGCTCAAGCGGGCAGGAATCGAGGACTTCGTCGTCCTGGAGAAGGCGGCGGACATCGGTGGCACCTGGCGGGAGAACCGCTACCCCGGCTGCGCCTGCGACGTGCACTCCGTCCTGTACTCGTTCTCGTTCGCCCCGAACCCGTCCTGGTCCCGCAAGTTCGCACCGCGACAGGAGATCTGGGACTACCTCAGGGGCTGCGCCGACGCCTACCGGATCGCGCCGCACATCCGGTTCAGCAGCGAGGTGGTCGCGGCCGACTTCGACGAGACGGCCGGATGCTGGCGGATCACGACGAGCCGCGGCGAGACGATCCGGGCCACCGCGGTCGTGGCCGGCATGGGGCCGCTCCATGAGCCGGCCTACCCCGACATCCCCGGTCTCGACGGCTTCGCCGGCGAGGCCCTCCACTCGGCACAGTGGGACCACGGGTGCGACCTCTCAGGAAAGCGGGTCGCGGTCATCGGTACCGGCGCGAGCGCCGTCCAGTTCATCCCCGAGATCGCACCGGCCGTGCGCAAGCTCTACGTCTTCCAACGCACGCCACCCTGGGTGGTCCCCAAGCCCGACCGTGCCTTCACCCGCTTCGAGAAGCGGCTGTTCCACCGGGTGCCCGCGGTGCAGCGCGCCTACCGGGCAGCGGTGTACTGGCTCCTGGAAGGCCGGGTCCCGGCGTTCTCCCACCCCGCGATGATGCGGGCCGCGGAACGGCTGGTGAGGCGGAGCATCCGCCGCCAGATCCCCGACCGGCGGTTGCGGGAGGCGGCCACCCCCGACTACACGCTCGGCTGCAAGCGCGTGCTGCTGTCCAACGACTACTACCGGGCGCTGACCCGTACGAACGTCGAACTCGTGACCGCGGACATCAGCGCGGCGGACCCGGGCGGCCTCGTCACGCGCGACGGCGTCCACCGCGAGGTCGACACGATCATCTACGGCACGGGCTTCCGGGTCGGCGACCGGATAGCGAGGATGCCCATCCGGGGCAGGGGCGGGCTCGACATCCGGGACGCCTGGCACGAAGGGATGGCGGCCTACCTGGGGACCACCGTTGCCGGCTTCCCCAACCTGTTCCTCGTCCTCGGGCCCAACACCGGCCTCGGGCACACCTCCATGGTGTTCATGATCGAGGCCCAGGTCGACTACATCATGCGTTGCCTGCGGGCGCTCACGCGGCAGCGCGTGCGCTACATCGACGTACGGCCGGCCGCGCAGTCGGACTTCAACCGGCGCCTGCAGCGCAGACTGGACGGCACGGTGTGGAGCTCCGGCTGCCGGAGCTGGTATCTCGACGCCGACGGCGTCAACCGGACGCTGTGGCCCGGCCCGAGCTGGCGCTTCTGGCTGCGCACCCGCCGGCTGAACCTGACCCACTACGACACCCGTGACCCGGCGAGGGACCGCGCGCCCCTTACTGCGGGCTCTCGTAGCACCGGATAGTCGGCGTCCGCACCATCGGGGTGTAGCCGGCCCCCTGCAGTACGCGGCTGGCCGCGGAGAGGTGCGGACGGACGCAGGCGATCTCCACGTCCAGCACCTTCAGCCCCCGCGGCACCGCTTCCAGCCGGCCCGGTCCGAGCCAGCCGTTGGAGAACTTGCGGAGGTAGAGGCGGCGCTCCGCATGCGCGCCCGGGACGTTCCTCAGCCACCTGGTGTAGTACCCGCGTACGTCGACGAGCTGGGTCTGGGCGCTCATGACCGCGAGGGTGACCTTGAGCTGCCCCGGCGCCAGGATGGTGTCCCCCGGCCAGGCCCGGTTCAGGATCTGGCGGGCGTCGTCAACGCTCGCCTGGGGGCGCTTCCACTGCGGAGTCGCGGTGATCCGCCCGTCGTTGGCCGACGACCAGATAGGCAGCCCCGTCACCACGAGCGCGCCCGCAAGCAGCACCGGGACACCGAATCGCAGCACCCGCACGCCCGGGGCCCGAAGCGCCGCGACGCCCAGCACGCCGACCAAAGCGGCCACCGGAAGGACCCAGGTCAGCCGCCACAGGGTCTTGCTCAGGCCGGTCGCGTCGAAGATGAGTTCGGGCACCCCGGGGGCGAAGGCCAGGCCGGTGAGGAGGACGGCGGCCGACACGATGACCCGGCCCGCCGCCCTCGGCACCAGCAGCCCACCGACCAGGACGGCGAGCAGGGTGATCGCGGCGCGGCCGCCGTCGCCGAACACGTACTGGATGAGCCACGCAGGATCGGCCTGCTGGGCCCGGTAGCGGTCGGGCACGTAGCCACCGGCCGCCAGGACGACGACGCCCACGCCGAGGGCATAGCCCGCGCCGGCGGCGAACCCTGCGAGGGCGCGGCCGGGCGACCTGAACAGCAGGGGCGCGACCCCTGCAAGCACGACCAGCGGAACGATGAAAGCCGCCGACGAGGTCAGACCGACGCCGGCGATGCCGGCCGAGGCGAGCATGATCGCGCGGATCCGGGACGGGCGAGCGGCGAACCGCCCGGCGTACACGTACAGCAGCGGCACCAGGGCGGCGACGAAGAGCACCTTGCCCTGCCACATCCGTCCCAGGAAGAAGTTGCCCAGTGACACATGCCGCTCCCCGCCCGTGAGCAGGTAGAGCAGCGCCAGCGTAAGGGCGAGGCCGACCGCGGCGACCCCCCACGCGCGGAGCAGCCGCCAGAGCGCGAGCGTCGCCAGGAACGTCCCGACCGGGGGGACGATCAGGTAGACCAGATCAGGGCTGGAGATCGGCAGCCCCCTCGCCAGTGTCCCCAGCAGGCCCTCGAAGGACGAGACCGGCGGCCAGTAGAGCGCGGGGTAGGCCAGTTCCGAGTACAGCGTGTCCCGCAGCGGGAACGAGCCCCGTTGGGACACCCACGTCGTGAGATGGACGTAGAAGGCGTCGTCCGAGTCGACCCGGACCACGAACAGCGAGAGGACGGCCAGCCCGAAGGCCCACGCCAATACGGTGGCGGTGCCGAAGACTGACGACTCACCCTGCTCGCCGGCGGTCAGGCCGGAGCCCCGGCGGCCGGCCGGGAGCATCCCGCAGGCCGTCGCCGCCGCTGCGGCGAGGATCCACCAGGACCACGTGAGCCACCACGGTCCGACGTGCGCGGCGAACAGCGCGGCGCCGGTGACGGCGGCCACCGCGGCGACGACCGCCAGAACCCGGCTGAGGGGGTTGCGCACCGGCCTGCCCCAGAACGCCGGCACGCCGCGGAAACCCGGTAGCCCGTGGAACGCCGGTAGGCCGCGGAACACCGACCCCGGCTCGAGGGCCGCGGCACGACGTGCCAGCCAGAGGCAGAAGGGCAGGACGGCGACCTCGAACAGCGCGGCCCACTGTGCAGCCAGTCCGGACACCAGGCACACGTGGTAGATCACGGTCCATGCGGCGAGGGCGACCACGACGAAGTCGACGCCGAGGTCAAGGCTGGCGACCAGGCGGTGGTTGAGTCCCGCGAGCCGTTGGTGCGACCCCTCGAATCGCGCCTGAGACACGCCGGAGACCCGCGGCCGGGCGTGCACCATGCCTGCTCTTGCCCCCCAACGACTTTTGTCGCCGCAAAGTACTCTTCAGTAAAATGTAGGCAGCGGTCCCTGACCTCCACCGTGATTGCGGCAATCCCCACCCCAACGACGTACGACCTTCGGTCGATGCTGCTGGATCGCGGAAACCGGGAAGCGCGGTGGATCTTCCTCACGCCCTCGATACCACGCCGCGGCTCATGAGGATGCATCGCGACTGCTCTACGTCGAGACCGCTGCCGCGCTGGCGCAGGCGAAGCGGATGGAGCGGCTCGACGAGGCAGCCTACGCCGGTGGAGTGACCCTGCTGGATCAGCTGTTCGCCGAGCTTGACGTCATCGCCCCGAACTTGTGGTCGCGAGCGGCGGCAGCCGGTTGCTCGGCGCCTGCCGGGGACTCGGCATGGCCACCCCGGACACCAGCCAGGAGGCGGGTACGGGGGCAACGGCGCGCTGCGCGGTCATGTCATGGCGAGGTCGTCGAACTCGCCTGCCTTGACGCCCTTGATCCAGGCGTCCATCTCGGCGCGGGTGAAGAAGACCACTGCCTTGTCGGGGTGGTTGCTGTTGCGCACCGCGATCCGGCCGTCCTCCAGGGGAGCGACCTCGACGCAGTTCGCACTGCCGTTACTGAAGCTGGAAATACGCCACGCGACTCGGGTCAGATCATGCATGGCCGGTGCCTTTCCTAGCGATGTTCCTCCAGTATGGCAGCGAGCATCTCGGCGGAGTCCTCCTCGGGCAAGGCAGCCTGCCGGAGGTCGGAGAAGACGCCAATCATCGACGCCACATCGCCCTCGTCGTCGATCAGGTAGCCGCCGAGCGGCCCATCGAAGTAGCCCAGTGGCGGATCAAGCTTGGGGTCGGCGAAGTGCAGAACGGTGAAGTTCCCGTAGGCCCCGATGTACTCGCCCCTCGTCGAGGGGAGCACCTGGATGTGACGTTGCTGACGCGGACGGCCTCGACGAGCCGATCGAGTTGGGCGGCGGTCACGGCCGTGCCACCCACTTCGAGCCGCAGAACGGATTCGGAGATCACCGCGTGCAGTCTCAGCGGGCTGGTGTCGAACAGGCGCTGCTGGCGCCGCGTCCGGGCAGCGACCCGCTTATCCACGTCGGCAGGCGCAGTCGCATGAGGCGCCGCGGAGGCGATCGCCCGGGCGTAGTCCTCGGTCTGCAGCAGGCCGGGCACGACGACCGGCTCGAAGGACGTGATCGCCACCGCGTCCTCTTCGAAGCTGACCAGCGGCCGCAGCCAGCCTGGCAGGCCGTACACCGCCCACTGGCCGCCGCCCTGCCCGGACTCCTCGCGCAGCTGTTCCAGCCCCTTGCGCACCTCGGCGGGCACGCGCAGCTCGGCGAGCAGGCAGACCAGGTCCGATTTGCTGATCTTGGTCTTGCCGCGCTCCCAGTTGACCAGCGTCGTGTAGGTGCGCCCGATCGCGGCGCCCACGTCCCCCTGGGTGCGGCCCGCGCTCTCCCGCAGCCGCCGCAACTCCGCACCCAACCGCCGCAGCGGTGCCGATGACCCAGACGCCCCCCAACCCAACTCGCTCGTGGTCGCCGCATCCGCTGTGGTCGCGGATGAGCGGGGACGCATCCTGATGCAACGCCGAGCGGACTCCGGCTTGTGGGCCGTGCCCGGCGGCGCTATGGAGATAACCGAATCCCTCGCCGATGCCGTGGTACGTGAGGTCAACGAGGAGACGGGTTACCGCATCGAAATCACCGGGCTCGTGGGGCTCTACACCGACCCGCGGCACATCATCGCGTACGACAACGGGGAAGTCCGCCGCCAGTTCAACATCTGTTTCACCGCCCGCATCGTGGGCGGCCATCTTCGAGCAAGCGACGAATCCACCGAGGTCCGATGGATCGAACCCGAAGCGCTCGACGAACACCCGATGCACCACACGCAGCGGCTCCGGCTCCGCCACTACCTCCAACGACGAAACGAGCCCTACATGGGATAACGCCGCCGCCCCTCCTACGGGAGAGCGGTGGCATTGCTGGTGTGGCCTACGTCAGCGTGCGTCGCGCCTCGAAGGGGCTGCGCGAGCGGGGGCTGATCCGGACCTTACGGCAAGGGCAACTTCGTTGAACCAGAACCGGCGCTCGAGCGGATCGCTGGCGCAGCCACCCTCGAGAACGTCCAGGACGCCTCCGACGTGCTCCCGGACAACGGGCGCCCGACCGGATCCGCGCCCACCCCGGGCTGTCCCCGGACAGCCCAGCGTAAGAGCTGCCCGAGGTCCGGGCCCTGGGCTCCTGCCCCGGAACCGGGAGCCTGGGGAGGACCAGGCCGAATGACCAAGGTCTGGATGGCCGAAACCATCGGGTCCGGGTTCATGGCCGAACAGGCGCAGCAACGAAGCGCAGTACCTCGACGCCGCCAACCAGTACTTGTTCTCCGCTGGGAAGCGGTATTCGGCCGATGACACCGCATGGGCAGCCCTCGAGAAAAACCCGCTGCTCGAACAGATCAACCCGGGTAACGGCGTCGACGGCACGATCGTGTTCGACGTTCCGCCCAACGTGCATCCGGCCAGGGTGGAGCTGCACGACTCGCCGTTCTCGCTCGGCGTGGCGATGAAGCTCCCATGACGTCTGTCACGGCCAACGCGCGGGACACCACGCGAACCGTCAAGCACGGTAGCGAGCCGGGATCGCCCGGCTTCGGTCACCCACCCCCCTTCCTTTTCCCCTTCGGGGGTGGGTGGCCGTGGCCGCTGGATCCGCCAGCGGCGACTCCTAGGGGAGGAAATACATGATCGCATTACTGCGACGGTTCAGTACCGTCGGCAAGCTGGCCCTCGTGGTGACCGGAGTGGTTGTCCTCGGCTCCGGTACCGCTGTCGCGGCCGCGCTCGTCACCTCCGGCGACATCAAGAATCAGACCATCCGGTCGTGGGACATCTCCGAGGGCGGTGTCGGCGGGTCGGAGATCCGCTCCGGCGCCGTGCACACCGACGACATCGCCAAGGACCAGGTCGGTTCGCAGCGCCTGACCCAGGGCGTGCGGGACAAGCTGAACGAGCCCGGCCCGGCCGGTGCTGACGGCGTGTCCGGGTACGAGGTCGTCGGTCGGACCGCCGACGGGAAGTCCGGCACCGACGAGACGCTCACCCTGCAGACGGCCTGCAAGAGCGACAACCAGGCCGTGAACGACAAGGCCGCGATCGGCGGCGGCGCCGACCAGACCGGCGGCACCGGCACGGTCGTGATCAACGAGTCCTTCCCCTCCGATGTCACCCAGGTCGGCGAGCCGACCGAGGAGGACCCGGCCGGGCTGTGGGCGGCTAAGCCGAAGTTACGAGCTCTTTGAGGGTCGATCTGCCCGCTGATCAGCGGTTGTAGTCGGGTTAGCGATCTGCGGCGTAGTCAGAATATTCGGCGTGTCGGGGACGTCGGATGCGGG
>JBOHCZ010000367.1:0-4390 GCA_050699195.1 Streptomycetales bacterium | reverse complement strand
GCCCCGCACGACGGGTATCCCCGCGCGGCGGCGTCCGCGCCGTGGCGCAGCGCCGCGTTGAGGCCAGCGTCGGGCTCGTCCGGTACGACCTGCGCGCCCCGCTCGGCCAGGACGGCGCCGGCGAGGGCGTCGTCGGTCACCACGATCACCCGCCGCGTGAGCGAGCAGCCCGCCGCGGCCGCCACCGTATCGGCCGCGAACGCGAGCGCGAGTTCGGCACGCCGCTTCGAGGGCAGCGCGGCCAGGCGGGTCTTCGCGTCGGCGAGCCGCTTCACGGGGACGACGACGCACCACATGAGCGTCCCGGAAGATGTCACGCGGGAGAGCACGTGTCGATCCTGCCAGGCCGCTCGACAGGGAAACGGAGGACAGGAGACACTGATTCGTCTGCGGTACTAGCCGCGGCCCCGCCCTGCGGGAGCTGCGTGGAACGGGAGGATGACCGGTTGCCCCGGCGCAAGCTCGGATTCTGGTTCCGCCTCGCGGTGACCGTTCTGCGGCCGCCGATGGTGGTGTTCACGAAACGCGACTGGCGCGGGGGCGAGCACCTTCCGGCGTCCGGCGGCGTCATCGTCGTGACCAACCACATCTCCTACGCCGACCCCGTCGCGTTCGCGCACTACCTCTACGACCACGGGCGTGAGCCGCGGTTCCTCGCGAAGTCCTCGCTGTTCGAGGTTCCCTTCGTGGGCCGGGTCATCCGTGGTTGCCAGCAGATCCCGGTGTACCGGAGGTCGACCGACGCCGCGCTGGCGTTCCGCGGTGCGGTCGAGGCGATCGAGCGGGGCGAGTGCGTCGGCTTCTACCCCGAGGGAACGGTGACGCGCGATCCCGGCCTCTGGCCGATGACCGGCAAGACGGGAGCCGCCCGGGTCGCGCTGACGACCGGCGCCCCGGTGATCCCGATCGCCCAGTGGGGCGCCCACGAGCTGCTCGCGCCCTACTCGAAGCGATTCCGGCTGTTCCCCCGCAAGACGATGCATCTGGTCACCGGGCCGCCTGTCGACCTGTCGGCGTTCCAGGGCAAGGAGCTCACCGCCGAGGTGCTGCGCGCCGCCACGTCGGTGATCATGGATGCGCTGACCGAGCTGCTGGAGAAGATCCGCGGGGAGAACGCCCCGGCCGAGCGGTTCGACACCCGCAAGCACGGCGTGCCCGAGACCGGCAATCCGCACCTGCGGCGCTCAGGAGGCGAGGAGAGGCCCGGGTGGCGCCGGTGACCAGGTGCGCTGTCCTCGGCGCCGGGTCCTGGGGTACGGCCTTCGGCATGGTGCTCGCCGACGCGGGGGGTGAGGTGACCCTCTGGGGGCGCCGCCCGCAGCTCATCCAGGCCGTCGTCGACAAGCACGAGAACGCTGAGTACCTGCCGGGTGTGGAGCTGCCCCCTGGAGTACGCGCCACGACGGACCCCGCCGAGGCGCTGGCGGGCGCGCAGCTGATCGCGCTGGCGTTGCCCGCCCAGACGCTGCGCGAGAACCTGGCCCGGTGGGTGCCGCTCATCCCCGCGGACGCGGTGCTCGTGAGCCTCATCAAAGGCGTCGAGCTCGGCACCACGATGCGGATGAGCGAAGTGATCCGGGAGGTCGCACACGCGGCGGGCGACCGGGTTGCCGTCGTCAGCGGCCCCAATCTGGCCCCGGAGATCTCCAGGCGGCAGCCGGCGGCGAGCGTCGTCGCGTGCCCCGACGTGGCGGTCGCCGAGTGGCTGCAGACCGCCTGCCACACGCCCTACTTCCGCCCGTACACCAACACCGACGTCGTCGGGTGCGAGTTCGGTGGCGCGGTCAAGAACGCCATCGCGCTCGCGGTGGGGATGGCCGACGGGATGGGGCTTGGCGACAACGCGAAGGCCTCCCTCATCACCCGCGGGCTCGCGGAGACCGCCCGGCTCGGCGCCGCGTTCGGCGCCGACTCCCACACCTTCGCCGGGCTCGCCGGTCTCGGCGATCTCGTAGCGACCTGCTCGTCGCCGCTCTCGCGGAACCGCACGTTCGGGGTGAACCTGGGCCGCGGGATGCCTGTCGACGAGGTGGTCGCCGTCACCCGGCAGACCGCCGAGGGCGTGAAGTCCTGCGAGTCGATACTCGACCTCGCCCAGCACCACGACGTCGATGTGCCGATCACGGAGGCCGTGGTGGCCGTCGTCCGCGACGGCAAGACGCCCCGCGAGATGCTGCAGGCCCTGATGTCCCGGGTCGCGAAGCCGGAACGGCGGGAGGGCTGAGCCGGTGCCTGCCACCCCGAACGAACGCCCGCACCGGGAGTCCACCCGCGCCGTCCACCTGCCGCCGCCCCCGGAGTTCGCCCAGACCCCGCTCGGCCTGCCGGTCTGGCGTACGGCGGCCTTCGCTTTCGGATCCTCCCGGGAGTACGCCGAGGTGCTGGGGGGCCGCGAACCCGGCTACTCCTACACCCGGGTGGCGAACCCTACGGCGGACGCGTTCGCGCAGGCGGTCGCCGCCCTCGAGGGGGTCGGCGTGGCCGGGCAGGTCGACGGCGAGGCGTTCGGCTCCGGCATGGCGGCGATCACGGCCGCACTGCTGGCCTTCACCGGTGCGGGGGCGCACGTCGTGGCGTCGGGGGAGGTGTACGGCGGTACCTACAGCCTGCTAGGTAACGTGCTCACCCGGTTCGGCGTGACCAGCGACATCGTCGACATGAGGGACCCTGCGGCGGTGGCGGCCGCGGTGCGCACCGGGACACGCGTGGTGTGGGCGGAGACCCTCGCCAACCCCACCATGACGGTCGCCGACCTGCCCGCACTCGCCGCCGCGGCGCACGGCGTCGGAGCGCTGCTGGTGGTGGACTCCACCTTCGCCTCCCCTGCGGTGTGCCGGCCGCTCGAGCACGGCGCCGACCTCGTCGTGCACTCGGCGACGAAGTACATCGGCGGGCACAGCGACGTCACGGGCGGTGTCGTGGTGGGGCGGCCCGAGCTGGTGCGTGAGGTCCGTGCGATGCGCGTCGAGACGGGCGGCATCCTCGCCCCTGACGAGGCGTTCCTGCTGCGCCGTGGCCTCGAGACGCTGCCGCTTCGGGTGGAACGCCACTGCGCGAACGCCCTGGGCTTCGCCCGGGCCCTCGCCGGGCACGCGACGGTCGCCAGCGTGGACTACCCGGGGCTGCCGTCGCACCGCGACCACGCGCTCGCCCGCACGCTCTTCGACGGCGAACGGTTCGGCGCCGTGGTGACGGTGACACCGCACGGAGGTCGCGAGGCGGGGATACGGCTCGCGGACGGGCTCAGGCTGGCGACGGTGGCGAGCTCGCTCGGTGGCACCCACACCAAGGTCAGTCACGTGGCGAGCACCACGCACCGCCAGCTCGACGAGGCCGCGCTCGCCGCGGCGCACATCGACCCCGCGGCGGTGCGCTTCTCCATCGGTCTCGAGGACGTCGAGGACCTCATCGCCGACGCGACGGCGGCCCTGGACGCGCTCCCCAGCCCGGGCTGATCGAGAATGCGACGCCTGGGTGAGGGGGGCACACTTGGTCTCGTGATGATGGAGGCGCGGGATACGGGCCGGTAGGGTCAGCGCGATGAACGAGCATCCTCCGAGCCAGCGCAAGCCCAGGGTCGCCGTCGTCTTCGGCGGCCGGAGTTCCGAGCACGCGATCTCCTGCGTCACCGCCGGCAGCGTGCTGTCCGCCATCGACCGGAGCAGGTACGACGTCATCCCGGTCGGCATCTCCCGGGAGGGCAGCTGGGTGCTGGCCCCCGACGAGCCCGAACGGCTCGCGATCGAGGGCGACCGGCTGCCGAGTGTGGACCCCGGCGGCGCGCCCGTCGTGCTTTCTGGCGATCCCTCGGCGCGCGAGCTCGTCGTCGCGGAGCCCGGTGCCGTCCCCGAGGCGCTCGGGCAGATCGATGTGGTGTTCCCGCTGCTGCACGGCCCCTACGGCGAGGACGGGACCCTGCAGGGGATGCTCGAGCTCGCGGGGATCTCCTACGTCGGCGCCGGCGTGCTCTCGAGCGCGGTCAGCATGGACAAGGAGTACATGAAGCGGATCCTCGCGTCCTGCGGGCTGCCCGTCGGCCCGTACTGCGTGATCCGTCCCCGGGAGTGGCGCGACGACCCCTCGGCCGTCCGCGAGACCGTCGCGAGTCTGGGCTGGCCGGTCTTCGTCAAGCCGTCCCGGGCGGGCTCGAGCATGGGCATCTCCAAGGTGAGCGGCTTCGAGGAGCTCGACGCCGCCGTCGACGCCGCGCGGGAGCACGACCCCAAGGTGATCGTCGAGGGCGCGGTCGACGGGCGCGAGATCGAGTGCGGTGTGCTGGAAGGGCGGGCGGGCGGCCCCCCGGAGGCCAGCCTCCCGGCCGAGATCCGGGTCGGCGGCCTGCACGAGTTCTACGACTTCGACGCGAAGTACCTCGACGAGACGACGAACC
>JBOHCZ010000366.1:0-8000 GCA_050699195.1 Streptomycetales bacterium | reverse complement strand
GGAGGGGTTCGCCTATCGGGAGATCGCCGAGATCATGGGGACGCCGATCGGGACGGTGATGTCGCGGCTGCATCGGGGGCGGCGTCAGCTTCGGAACATGCTCGAGGACTACGCCAGGGAACGCGGCCTCGCCGGAGCGGGCGCCGATGTGCGGAAGGGCCCGGGCGCATGAGTTGCGGCAACCCACACGAGATCGACTGTTCCAAGGTCCTCGACCGGGTATATGAGTACCTCGACAACGAGGTCACCGAGGACGACCGCGCGAAGGTGCGTCAGCACCTGCACGAGTGCCATCCCTGTTTCGAGAAGTACGGCCTCGAAGAGGCCGTGAAGACCCTCGTCCACCGCACGTGCGGCTGTGACGATGTCCCCTCTGACCTGCGTAGCAAGGTGCTGCTCCGGATCCAGGAGGTCAGGGTTCAGATCGGCGGCAAGGACGCCGGCCACGCCCTGGACGAGTAGCTCCGATCCGTTCAGCGGTCGCCCGCCTCGGCCGGCGGTGACGCTGTTGTCGCGTCCCGCGTTGAGCACCCTGCACCGGTAAGCCCTGCACCGGTAAGCCCTGCACCGACCACTGTCTCTCGCCGTGACCTGTGACCTGGCTGTCTCGGCCAGCGGAGAGCTGTCTCGGCCAGGGGAGACCGTGCGATCACAGCGGTGCAGCGAGTCGTCCCGCTGGGCGCGGGCGGCTCGAGCCGTCCCGGTCCACCCCCACGCCGCATTCCCGGTCGTGCACCGGCCGCTGGATTCCCTGCGCGGACATCCTGACGCACAGTGCCGGTCACATGGCTTGACCCTGGGTGACGGTGAATCTTGACTTGTCTTCAGCCAACTACTTCGCGTTAGAGCCCGCTTCACAAAACAATTCACCTTGAGTTTTAAAGAAAGGATGAAATAACAGCTTTTGTCAGAGCACAAACACGTCCTAGACCATGCTCGTGATCATCCCCACAATGCCGGAATTCACACCGGGAAGGTGAGCCGTGCACCGCCTGACAGCGATCCTCGAGCAATTTCTCTCATCCGGTTGCACCACCCACTGGACGTAGGACGTGCGATCACGGCGGTCAGACTGTCCCGCCAGCCGCGCACACCGTGCCACTGGCAGATCATGCATGACCAGGAGAGGAACCGACCATGACCACTGCTCTCAGCCTCGACCGTTCCGTGCCGAACTGGAAGTGGACGCCTTCCGCGGCGATGGCGCCGAACTGGAAGTGGTAGACCCGTACCCGCCCACCGGGACCGAATCGGGCACTGTCGGCAGCCGGCCAGGGGGCCTATCCTCGATCGGACGGATCCCCAGCGAGGAGTCGCATGGCCACCCTGCCGACAGCTGCCCGCTGGTACGTCGCGCTGGTCGTTCTCGCCGCGCTAGGCGCGCTGGCGCCGCTGCCCTGGGCCGTCGGCGTCGACTGGGGGACGGTCCTGGTCCTGGCCGTCCTGTCGGCGGCCTTCGAGCGGATCGCCACGTTCCGCGTGGGGCCCGGGAGTGTGTCGCTCGGCTTCCCGGTGGCCCTCGCCGGCGTGATCCAGCTGCCTCCGAGCGCGGTCGCCCTCGTCGGCCTGCTCGGCGCGATCGCCTACCACCCCGCGCCGCTGAGCCTGGTCAAGATCACCTTCAACGGCGCCCAGGTCGCGGTGTCGGCGGCCTGCTCCGGGCTGGTCTACACCGCACTCGGCGGGGTGCGCGAGCTCGGGGTGGGAAGCTTCCCTGAGATCCTGCTGCCTGTCATGGGGGCCGCGTCGGCGTACTGCCTCGCCAACGGGCTGCTCGTCGCCGGTGTGATGCGGGCCGCGGAGCGAGTGCCCCTGATCACGGTCTGGCGGAACATGCTGTCGGGCTCGATCGTCGCCTACCTCGGTTACGGGCTGATCGGGCTCGCCATGGCCGCGCTGTGGCAGACCCGGTTCGGTGCCTTCGCGGCGGTGCTCGTGCTGCTCCCGCTGTTCGTGGCCCGCTGGGCGTTCGCGCAGTACGCGCAGGAGAGGGCCGCCTACGACGCGACCGTACGCGCCCTCGTACAGGCCGTGGAGACCAAGGACCACTACACGCGGGGGCACAGCGAACGGGTGGCCGCCGCGTCGGCGATGATCGCCCGCGAGGTCGGCATGCGCGATGACCGCGTGGAGTCTCTCCGCTACGCCGGCATCCTCCACGACGTGGGCAAGCTGGGCGTGCCCACGCGGGTGCTGCAGAAGAACGGCCCGCTCACCCCGGAGGAGTACGAGGCCATCCAGCTGCACCCCGTGCGGGGCATCGAGATGGTCCACGAGATCGAGTTCCTCGGGGAGGCCCGGGCGGGGATCATGCACCACCACGAGCGGCTGGACGGCACCGGGTACCCGATGGGCCTGTCCGGCGAGCAGATCCCGGAGTTCGCCCGCGTGATCGCCGTCGCGGACGCCTTCGACTCGATGACCTCCACCCGCTCCTACCGCAGCGCGCGATCGGTGGAGGCCGCACTCGTCGAGATCGACAGATGCGCGGGCGCGCACTTCGACCCGGGCATGGTCGCGGCGCTGCGGCGGGCCGTCGCCGAGCACGGCTGGCAGCGCTCGGCGGCGTTGCCCGAGCCGTCGCAGGGCGCGCCGGTCGCGCGGTACGACCACGACGACCCGACCGCGGCGCCGCCTGTCACGGCGCTGCCGGACGCGGTGGGTGGGACAGGTCCGCCGGGACGGTCGTAGGCGCCGTGGCGGGACACCGGGCACGCGCCGGTCCAGAGGCCCTGCGCATCGATGCCGCGACCGCGCAGGTGTCCTGGCTCCTGGTGCCGGCGGGTTCGGTGCTCGTGGTCGCGGCGGTGGCCGCCACCGCCGCACGCGGGCTCGCCGACCCGCCGGTCGCCGTGGCGTTCGGGTTGTTCATCGCGTTCGGTGAGCTCGTCAGGGTCACGTTGCCGGGGGACCGGGAGGCGGCCCCACTCGCTGCCGCCGGCGCCCTCGGCTACGCGCTGCTCTCCGACGTGCGGGGGGCCGCGAGCAGCCACGACGCCTTAGAGGTGGTCGCGGTCACCGCCTGCGGCATGCTGCTCGGCGCCTTGCCGCACGTCGCCGCGGGCCGGTCGCCGCGGCTGGACTACCTGGCCCGGCGCGTGCTGACGATGGGGCTCGCGGCCGGCCTGTTCCGGCCCTTCTACGCGGGCGGGCCGCTGAACACCCTGAGCGACGACAGTCCCGTGCTGTTCGCCGGGCTCATGGTCGTGGTCATCACCGCGGCGGGCGTCGTGGACGCGGGTCTGGCGGCGATGGTCCGGGCCGGAAGGGACGGCGCGCCCTTCGTCGCGACCATGTGCGACGAGTTGTGTGCGCTCCTCGGTATCGGGTCCGCCATCGGGGCCACCGGGATGCTGATCGCCCTCGCGATCGAGGCCATGTACCTGTGGGCGCTCCCGGTCTTTGCCATCCCCCTGCTGCTGGCGCAGTTCTCGTTCCGCCGCTACGCCGCGATCCGGTCGACCTACCTGCAGACCATCCGCGCGCTGTCCCGGGTGACCGAGCTCGGCGGCTACACAGAGACAGGCCACGCCCGGCGGGTGAGTCGGCTCAGCGTGGCCGTCGGCCGTGAACTGGGCTTGAGCGAGCGACAGCTGCGGTCGCTGGAGTACGCCGCCCTGATGCACGACATCGGGCAGCTCTCCCTCGCCGACCCGATCCCGGGCGGGGCGACCGTGATGGCGACCCGCCACGAGCAGCGCCGGATCGCCGAGCTCGGGGCGCGGGTGATCCGCCAGACGGGTGTACTCGATGACGTCGCGACGATCGTGGAACGGCAGGCGGAGCCCTACCGGCGCGCTCACGTGAGCAATGAATCCGAGGTCCCGCTGGCCAGTCGCATCATCAGGGCGGCCAACGCCTACGACGACCTCGCCGGAGGATCCGTGGAGACGGCTCGACGCCTGCACGCGCTCGAGCGGCTGCGGCTGGGCACCGTCCACGACTATGACCCACGTGTCGTGGAGTCACTGTCCCGCGTGGTCGAGCGCGCCACGCGCCTCGGGACCTGAGCGCGCTCTCGCTCAAGAGGGCACGGCGCCAAGCGTGCCCGCATCCCCGATAGTCTCGCAACGCGACACCCTATTGCGCGTACGGCTGTACGGGGCGGGACGTGCGCGCTCTCGGAGTTCCCCGGGAGGCCTGTCTTCGTGTTCGAGTGCGTGCTTGTGGCAAACCGCGGTGAGATCGCCCGCCGGGTGATCCGGACCGTTCAGGCCCTGGGCCTGAAGGCCGTGGCCATCTACTCCGAGGCCGACTCCGCCATGCCCTACGTCCGGGAGGCCGACGAGGCCCTGCCGATCGGGCCGGCGCCGCCGGCACAGTCCTACCTGGACGCCACGGCAGTGCTCGAGGCCGCCCGGCAGAGCGGCGCGCAGGCGGTGCACCCGGGGTACGGTTTCCTCGCGGAGAACGCGGACTTCGCCGCCGCCGTCAGCGCGGCGGGCCTCACCTGGATCGGCCCGCCGGCCGAGGCCATCGCGCAGATGGGGGACAAGATCGCCGCGCGGAACCTGATGGAGTCCGCGGGCGTGCCGGTGGCGATGGGGACCTCGGCGCCGATCCACGACATCGACGCCGCTGTGGCGGCGGCCAGGCGGATCGGCTATCCGCTGATGGTCAAGGCCTCCGCCGGGGGCGGCGGCATCGGCATGGGGGTGGCCTGGAACGAGGCGGAGTTGCGCAAGGCCTTCGACACCGCACGCACGCGGGCCGAGCGCTTCTTCGGTGACGCGTCGCTGCTGCTCGAACGCTTCATCTCGGGGGCGCGCCACGTCGAGGTACAGATCCTCGGGTTGGTGAGCGGCCGCGTGGTGACGCTGGGGGAGCGGGACTGCTCGGTCCAGCGTCGCCACCAGAAGATCGCCGAGGAGTCGCCTTCTCCCGGGGTGTCCAAGCAGCTGCGGTCGCGGATGCTCGAGGCCGCGGTGCGGGCCGGAGAGGCCGTGGGGTACCGCAACGCGGGTACGGTCGAGTGCCTCGTCGACCCGGAAGCGCAGGAGTTCGTGTTCCTCGAGATGAACACCAGACTGCAGGTCGAGCATCCGGTCACCGAGCTCGTCACCGGACTCGACCTGGTCGAGCAGCAGCTCCGGATCGCCGCCAACCAGGACGTGAGCTTCGATCCCGACGCCATTGCGGCCGAGGGGCACGCGCTCGAACTGCGGGTGTACGCCGAGGACCCGCAGCGCTTCCTGCCCGGCCCTGGGCGGATCACCCGCTGGCGGGAGCCCGCGGGGACGGGCATCCGGGTCGATGCCGGGTACGACGAGGGCAACACTGTCTCGCCGCACTACGATCCGCTCCTCGCGAAGCTCTGCGTGTCCGGCTCCGACCGGAAGCAGGCCGTGGCGCGGGCGCGCTGGGCGGTGTCGGCCTTCGAGATCGAGGGCCCCAGGTGCAACCTGCCCTTCTTCACCGACCTGCTGAGCAACGCCGAGTTCGTCTCGGGGAGCTATGACACCGGGCTCGTCGCCCGGATGCGCAGGACCTAGGCCCTGGCGCACTCGTGCTCTGACGGTGCTTGAGGGCAACCGGCAGGTGCGGCAGCCCAGGCTAGGCGGCCACGGGTGTGGTTGGATCGCCTGGTACCCACGACGAGGAGGAGACGCGGTGGCCGAGGAAGTCCGCGCGGAGATGGTGGCGAACGTGTGGCAGGTCGTCGTGTCCCCGGGCGACGTCGTCGACGACGGGGACACCCTGGTCATCCTCGAGTCGATGAAGATGGAGATCCCGGTGCTCGCCGAGGCCGCGGGCACCGTGGCCGAGCTCAAGGTGGCCGAGGGCGACGTCGTTCAGGAGGGCGACATCATCGCCGTCATCGGGTGATCCGCCGGGCCTCACACCGCCGGGGGGCTGCCGTGTCGCGCACATCGGGCGCGCCAGCCGCTGGGGGTCACCTGCACGACCATCCGGCGGCCGCAGGCGGGGCAGTACCTGGGGGGTTCCATCGAGCGGGCGGCCCGGCATCGCACGTGGTCGTCGCGCTCCGGCGGCTCGCCACAATGGTCGCAGTAGCCGGGATCGGCCATCACGGGCGGAGCGACCTGGCGTAGCAGAGCAGCGCGGTCACCGGGGGCATCTGGTCATGCAGCCTCGACGAGGCCGAGCACCGCGCCGAGACCGCGCTCCCGCACCGGCAGGCGTCGTCGAGGGCGCGCGCGAGACGCGCGACACCGAGTGCGATGTGGATGTCCGGCTGCACCCCGTCGCCACCCTTCCGCCCGTAGCGCGTCCCGAGCAGGCTACAAGGTGCCCAGGGCGCCTCTACACTCCCGTCGTCGCGCGCGGGTAGGCGACCTCGGGGTCGGTGACGACGTTCACCAGGTAGGGCATTCCGGCGGCGAACGCCCGGTCGAGCGCGGGGCCGATCTGGTCGGGGCGGGTGACCAGCTCGCCACCGCCGCCCAGGGCGCGCACGATCGCGTCGTAGGGCGTCTCGGGCCGCAGGTCGGCGGCGACGTCGTAGCCGTACAGGAATCGCATCGGGTGCTTCTCCAGCGCCCAGATGCCGTTGTTGCCGCAGATCATGACCACGGGGAGTTGGTGCCGGACGAGGGTGTCGACGTCCATCAGCGAGAACCCGGCCGCGCCGTCGCCGAGGAGCAGCACCACCTGGGAGGACGGCCGGGCCAGCCGCGCCGCGGTGGCGTACCCGAGACCGGTGCCGAGGCAGCCGAAGGGTCCCGGGTCGAGCCACGAGCCGGGTTGCCGCGGCTCGACGTACCTGCCCGCGAACGACACGAAGTCGCCCCCGTCACCGATCACGACGGCGTCGTCCGCGAGCCGGGGCAGCAGCTCGCCGTAGATGCGGGCGGGGTGGACGGGGTCGGCGTCGCTGTGCAGCAGCTCGCCGTCCTTGGCTGCGGCCTTGGCGGCGACCTCCCGCAGCAGGTCACACCAGTCGGCGTGGGCGGGCCGTCGGAGCTGCTGCTCCCACCCCTCGACGAGCCCGTCCAGAATGCCGGTCAGGTCGCCGGCCGCCGACCCGGCGAGCTGCACGTGCTCGGCCAGCTGTTCGGGTGCGTCGACGAGGTGGACGACACGCGCGGGCGGCGCACCGTCCTTGCCGCCGAACACCCCGTAGCCGAGCCGGAAGTCCAGCGGCGCACCCACGACGATCACCAGGTCGGCCTGCCCGAAAGCCGTTGAGCGTGCGCGGGTCACGAGCAGTGCGTGCCCGCGGGGGAGCACCCCACGCCCCATGCCGTTCGCGATGACCGGCAGCCCGATGGTCTCCGCGGCCCGCCGGGCCGCCCCGTCGGCACCCTCCATCCACACATCGGAGCCGAGCACGAGCACCGGGCGCTCGGCTGCGCAGAGCAGGCCGGCGACCTCGGAGATGTCGCCGGGGTCGGGCTCGATGCGCGCGGGCTGCCTGGGCGCGGGCGGGGCAGCCTCCGCCCGGCCGTAGAGCTGGTCTATCGGCACGTCGAGGAAAACCGGCCCGCGATGCGGGGCGGCGGCCAGCCGCAGCGACTCGTCGACGGCCTCGGGGATGCGCTCCGCCTCGCGCACCGTACCGGCGTACTTGGTGACCGGGGCGAGCAGCGGCGGGTGGTCGAGCTCCTGGAGGCTCCCGGAGCCCCAGCGGTAGGCCGGAGCGCGTCCGCCGAGCACGAGCAGCGGGGAGCCGTTGAAGTGCGCCGTCGCCACTGCGCTCATCCCGTTGGTGACCCCGGGGCCAGCCGTCAGCACGGCCAGCCCGGGCTTCCTGGTGAGCTTGGCGAGGCCCTCAGCCGCGAACACCGCGGTCTGCTCGTGCCGGACATCCACGAGCCGCAGGGCGGGATCGGCCTTGACCGCCGCGTCGTAGAGCGGGAACACATGGCCGCCGGAGAGCGTGAACATGGTGTCGACGCCGTGCTTGCGGGCCGCGGCGACCGCGAGCTCGCCGCCGTGCCCCCCGAGCCGCGCCGGCCCACCGGACTCCGCTGCGACAGTCACGGCAGACCTCCCTGGAACTCGTGGCCGTGGAGCTGAACCCTACCCGACGGTAGGGT
>JBOHCZ010000365.1:0-7164 GCA_050699195.1 Streptomycetales bacterium | reverse complement strand
GACCGGCTCATCTCCCTCGAGCCGGAGGTCGACCGTCGTACCCAGCCGGTGCGCCTGGGCGCGCACCTGTTCCTCGGCACGCTGCTCGATCGACCGCGTCCCGACGAGCATGAGAGGAAAACCCAGGAGAACGACCACGACCAGGGCCACGACGAGCGTGGACAGGACGAGCCGCAGGCGCACGGTTCACTCACGCTCGAAACGGAAGCCCACGCCCCGCACCGTGGTGATGTAGCGGGGCCTGGCGGCGTCGTCCCCCAGCTTCTTGCGCAGCCATGAAATGTGCATGTCGAGGGTCTTCGTCGAGGTCCACCACGTGGTGTCCCAGACCTCCCGCATCAGCTGGTCCCGGGTCACCACCCGGCCGGCGTCCCGCAGCAGTACCCGGAGAAGGTCGAACTCCTTGGCGGTCAGGGTGAGCTCCTTGTCGCGGATCCAGGCCCGGTGCGACTCGGCGTCGAGACGCACCCCGCCCGCTCCCCCGCTCACCTCGGACGACCCCCTTCTGAGCAGGGCCCGTACCCGCGCCAGCAGCTCGGCGAGCCGGAACGGCTTGGTGACGTAGTCGTCGGCCCCCGCGTCCAACCCGACGACCGTATCGACCTCGTCGGCCCGGGGCGTGAGGATCAGCACAGGAACGCTGCGCCCGTCGGAGCGCAGCCGCCGGCACACCTCCAGGCCGTCCATGCCGGGCAGCCCCAGATCGAGCACCAGGATGTCGACGTTGCCGGTGCGGGCGTCGGCGAGCGCGGCGGCACCGTCGTCCCGAACATCGACGTCGTAGCCCTCCCGGCGCAGGGCACGGGCCAGAGGCTCGGAGATCGACGTGTCATCCTCGACGAGCAAAACGCGGGTCATGGGCACTGATGGTAGGAGTCCAGATCAGCTCACTAGAAGGGGTAACTGTCAAGCATTTATACCGGGGGCACCCCGTGCCGCCTGTGGGAGAAGGCTCGATCCTTGCTTCGGCAGGTGGCGTAGCGCCGCGCAAGCTCCGTACGGAGGTCATGGGGCTCCACGATCGCATCGACGACGAGCTCGCTGGCGAGCCGCACGATGTCGATGTCGATGTCGTACTCCTCGCGACGCGCCTTGACGAACGCTTCCCGCTCCTCAGGGTCGGAGATAGCGGCGATCTTGTTGGCGTACACGGCGTTGACCGCCGCCTCGGCGCCCATCACCGCGATCTTCGCCGTCGGCAGGGCGAGGGTCGCGTCCGGGTCGAAGCCCGGCCCCGCCATGGCGTAGAGGCCCGCCCCGTAGGCCTTGCGGACGACGACGCAGATCTTGGGGACGGTGGCCTCCGAGACCGCCGAGATCATCTTGGCCCCGTGCCGGATGATGCCCTGCTTCTCGACGGCGCTGCCGACCATGAAGCCCGGAACGTCGGCCAGGAACAGCAGCGGGATGTTGAACGCGTCGCAGAGCTGGACGAACCGGGTGGCCTTGTCGGCGGAGTCGACGAAGAGCACGCCCCCCTTGAACATCGGGTTGTTCGCGACGACCCCCACGACCTCGCCCTCGAGCCGCCCGAGGCCTACCACGATCTCGCGGGCCCACAGCGCGTGGATCTCGAGGAAGGACCCCTCGTCGAGCAGCCCCGTCACGAACCGCCGCATGTCGAACGCCCGCCGCTCGTTGTCCGGGAGGAGTGCGGCGAGGTCGATTCTTTCTGGAGCGGGGCGGGGCTCCGCGGCCGGCGGCGAGGCCTGCCAGTTGCCTGGCAGGTAGGACAGGTAGGTCTGGACGACGTCGAGTGCCTCCTGCTCGGTCGTGACCATGAAATGCCCGACGCCCGACTCGGCGCAGTGCACCCTTGCCCCGCCCATCTCCTCGAGCGTCGTCCGCTCGCCCGTGACCATCTCGACCATGCGGTCGCTGCCGAGGTACATCGACGCGTTGCCCTCGACCATCACCACGACGTCGCAGAACGCGGGGATGTAGGCGCCACCGGCGGCACTCGGCCCGAACAGCGCGCACACCTGAGGCACCGAGCCGCTCGCCCGCACCTGGTTCCAGAAGATGCGGCCGGCACCGCGCCGTCCTGGGAAGAGGTCGATCTGGTCGGTGATGCGGGCACCCGCGGAGTCGACGAGGTAGATCATGGGGACGCCTGCGCGGTAGGCGTGCTCGATGATCCGGATGATCTTCTCGACCGTACGGGCGCCCCACGACCCGGCCTTGACCGTCGAGTCGTTGGCCATGACGCACACCGGCCGGCCGGCGATCCGCGCCGACCCGGTGACGACCCCGTCGGCGGGCAGGTCACCGGCGGCGACGTTCGCGAACACCCCGTCCTCGACGAACGACCCGTCGTCCACGAGGAGACGGATGCGCTCGCGGACGAACAGCTTGCCCTTCCCGGCGTTCGCGTCGTGGTACTTGCCCGCCCCGCCCTGCTCTACGCGGGCGCGCAGGTCGGCGACGGGCGGGCGGTCCGGCATCGGGTTGTGCTCGGCGGTCACGGTTACCTCGCGGTCATCGTGCGGCGGTCATCGTGCAACTGTCGACGCACGGAGACTAACCCGAAGCGTGATGGCGGCTCGCAGACGACCGGGAACCCGGGGCCGGTGACCCGGCCCCGGGTTCGTCAGCAGCTCAGATTGTGAAGAGCTCAGCCTGTGGAGGGCTCAGCCTGTGAAGAGCAGCGTGACGTTGCGCAGCAGCTGGACCACCCCGTAGGTGAAAGGAACGCCCACGAAGAGCCAGGAGAACGTGATGAGGGCCTTCTGCGACGGCATGTCAGGAGTCCTTCCCGGCGGCGGGCACGGCGAGCTCCGCCTCGACCTGGTCGGCCGGCATGTGGTGGCGCTCGCTGACCGGCTTGATGAGCCAGTTCGCGATGAACCCGACGATGAGCACCCCGATCATGATCTGCAAGGCCGGAATGTAGAGTTCGGCCCCGGACACGCCGGCCGCCCGCTGCGCGTCGGCGATGGCGTTGATGATGAACGGCCCCGCGATGCCCGCTGCCGACCATGCGGTGAGCAGCCGGCCGTGGATGGCACCGACCTGGAAGGTCCCGAAGAGGTCCTTGAGGTAGGCCGGCACGGTCGCGAACCCGCCGCCGTAGTAACTCAGGATGAGGACGGTGAGCAGCACGAACAACAGGAGCGACGTCTGGCCGACCGTCGTGACGAGCAGGTAGGCGAGCGCCCCGACCCCGAGATACATGATGTATGTGGGCTTGCGCCCCAGGAAGTCGGAGGTCGCCGACCAGCCGATGCGTCCGGACATGTTCGCGAACGAGAGCAGAGCCACGAAGCCAGCGGCGGCGGCGTGCGAGACGTCGCTTCCGAAGAAGTCGAGGATCATCGGCTCCGCACCCTCGAGGATGCCGATGCCTGCGGTCACGTTACAGAACAGCACCGTCCACAACAGCCAGAACTGCGGGGTACGCACGGCGCCGTTCGCGCTCACGTCGGCGCGGGTCTGCATGGGGCGCAGCCGCGCGGTCGTGGGATCGTACCCCACCGGGTGCCAGCCGGGCGCGGGCAGCCGCACCATGATCACGCCGAACATCATGAACGCGAAGTAGACCACGGCGTGGATGAGGAACGGCCCGGCCAGCGCACTGGTGGGAACGGCGGTCGCCACCGAGCCTTCGGACTCCACGCCGAACGCCTGCAGCATCGCCGAAGACCAGGGTGAGGCGATCAGGGCGCCCCCGCCGAACCCCATGATCGCCATGCCGGTGGCCAGCCCCGGCCGGTCGGGGAACCACTTGATCAGCGTGGAGACCGGCGAGATGTAGCCGATGCCGAGCCCGATGCCGCCGATGAAGCCGTATCCGAGGTAGACGAGCCAGAGCTGGTGGGTCACCACACCGAGGGCGCTGATGACGAAGCCCCCGGAGAAGCAGCAGGCGGCCAGGAACATCGCCTTGCGGGGGCCCTGGCTCTCGACCCAGGTGCCGCCGAAGGCGGCCGACAGGCCGAGCATCACGATCGCGATGGAGAACACCCACCCCGACGCGGTCTTGTCCACGTCGAAGTAGGTCTCGATCGGGGACTTGAACACCGAGTAGGCGTACGCCTGGCCGATCGAGAGGTGGACAGCGAGTGCCGCGGGCGGGATCAGCCACCGGCTGTAGCCCGGAGGAGCGGTAATGCGCTCGCGACTAAACCATGCTAAAGGTCTCATAAAGAAAACCTAACCACTCTAGCGACAGAACCACCAGATCGGCGGGTATTAACCAAGGTCACACGAGGCTAGAGGGACGTGCTGCGATGCGACAGACTCAACGACGATCTTTGCAATTCGAAGGTCAAACCATGGTAATTGTCAGACCTTCAAGCCATAGTAAACGACAATCCTTTTACCCATATGTGATGATCCCATGATTCTTGTCGTGCCCCCCTGACCCTACGGTGGTCGGTTGCCTCTGCCGTGACCCGGCAGGCTGCCTTGGAAGGGAGTACAACGACAATGGCGACAACGACGTCCGCCCCTCAGACAGCTGAGGACCGCGGGCTACGAAGAGACATCGGAGCAATCGGACTTCTCTTCACCGGCGTCGGCTCGATCATCGGGTCTGGATGGCTGTTCAGCGCCCTCTACGCCTCCCAGCTCGCCGGCCCCGCGGCCATCCTCTCGTGGGTGCTCGGCGGAGTCATGATCATCCTCATCGGCTTCACCTACGCCGAGCTGGGCGCGACCTTTCCCGTTGCCGGAGGCGTGATCCGCTTCCCGCAGTTCGCCTTCGGATCGTTCGCAAGCTACTCGGCCGGCTGGATCACCTGGCTCGCCGCTGCCGCGGTGACGCCGATCGAGGTCCTGGCGACGCTTCAGTACGCCACCGTCATCCCGGGCGGCTACTTCACCGGCCTGCTCGCCGAGGAGGCCGGCGTACCGGTGCTCACGTCGGTGGGGCTCGTCGTGTCGATCATCCTGATGTTCATCTACAGCCTCATCAACGTGATGGGCGTCAGGGCGTTCGCCCGGTTCAACAACGTGCTGGTGTGGTGGAAGCTCTTCATCATCCTGGCCGTCGTCGTGATCTTCCTCGCCGCCGCCTTCAACGTCGAGCACTTCTCCAGCCCCGAACTGGGCGGCTTCGCGCCCAACGGCTACGAGGCGGTCTTCACGGCCCTGCCGAGCGCGGGGATCGTGTTCGCCTACCTGGGCTTCCGGCAGGGGGTCGAGTTCGCAGGAGAGAGCTCCAACCCGAAGAAGATCGTCCCGATCGCGGTCGTCGGTTCGATCATCATCACCGGGATCATCTACATCGCCCTGCAGATCGCGTTCATCGGGGCGCTGCCCTCGGAGACCCTGAGCGAGGGCTGGAGCAACCTGTCCTTCGCGAACGACTTCGGTCCGCTGGCGGGCCTGTCCGTGCTGCTCGGGATCACCATCCTGGCGTGGGCGCTCTACATCGACGCCGTGATCTCCCCGGCTGACACCGGCCTGATCTACGCCGGCGTCACCGCCCGGCTGTCCTACGCCCAGGCGCGCAACGGCAACGCGCCGCAGGCGCTCACCAAGCTGAACAGCAAGGGCGTGCCGTGGGTCTCGGTCGCCCTGATGTTCGTCGTCGGGTGCATCTTCTTCCTGCCCTACCCGGCGTGGCAGAAGCTCGTCGGCTTCATCGTCTCCGCGACGGTGCTGTCGTTCGGCTCCGGCCCGCTCGTCCTCGCCGCACTGCGCAGGCAGCTCCCCCACCAGGAGCGGCCCTACAAGCTCATCGGTGGGGACACCATCCCCTTCCTGGCGTTCCTGTCGTCGAACCTCATCGTGTACTGGACGGACTGGTCGCAGAACATCGCCGTCTTCGGTGCGGTTCTGCTGGGTTACGTGCTGTTCGCGATCTACCTGATAGTCGCCAAGGACCGGACGCCTCCGCTGGAGTTCCGCTCCGGCTGGTGGTTCCTGCCCTGGTTCGCCGGTCTCGCGCTGCTGAGCTGGGCAGGCCGGTACGGCGGCCAGGAGCTCCTCCCGATGTGGTGGGACCTGCTCGTCGTGGCGATCTTCAGCGCCGTCATCTACGCGCTCGCTGTGGCTTCCCGGCTCGCGCCGGAGAAGGTCGTGGAGAACATCCAGCGCACGCCGCAGGACGAGAAGGGTGCCATCGGCACGCCCTGACGCCTCGCCGTGCTGACAGGGTGGCCCCGGCTCATCGCCGGGGCCACCCGCGTCTCAGCGGGGCAGCGCGTCGGGCGCGCTCACCAATACGTACATATTGGTGAGCTGAGGCGGTCCTGATCCCACCAATACGTACATATTGGCGTGATGAGGCGCACGCGGCTGGACGAGGCCGGTCACGGCGCGCATCAGCGGGCCCACATGCCAGTCTGTCCACAACCGTCGCACCAATATGTACGTAACGGTCGCTCAGAGCCGCGTGGCAGGCCAGTACGTCCATATTGGCGCTGAAGAGCGCGGGCGGGCCTCCGAGGGGTGCCCCGCCGAGGCACTCAAGGCTTAGCGGAGCTGTGCGTTCACGCGGGCGCGTTGCGACGTCACCGTGTAGCGCGGGTCGCGCGCCGAGGTCATGCCCGCCTCGAACACCGCGAACCGCAGGCACGCCGACCCCGTGAGCAGGGCGGCCCCGGACAGCGCCGAGGCCACGCGGGAGCGCCGTCCGATCGCCGTGCCGACGGCACCCGCCAGCGAGCACAGCCGGGACGCGCGCATCAGCCGCCCGGCGCGGCCACATCGGTAGGGCTCCCCCACGAACCCGAGCCGCAACACCAGGAGGCGCTCCGCAGCCAGTTCCAGCGCCGTGCCGGCCAATGCCACCGCTCGGGCTGGACCGGCCTGTGCGGCCGGCGCGACCAGCAGGCCGACCGCGCCGCCACTCTGCATCGCCCCGGCGCAGAAACGAACGGCAGCTCCCGGTACGCCTCGTGCCAGGCCGGTACGGCGGTGTCCGCGAGCAGCACGGCGGTGTAGGTCGCCATGGCGGGGCCCAGCAGCGCCGCCCCGAACCCCGCGGTACGCCCCAGCCGCGGCAGCCGGCCCGTGACGCTCGACGCCCCCGCCGCTCCCGCGAGGGTGCCGTAGCCCGCCAGGAGCCACGACCCGGTGTTCAGCGGCGACGTCGGCTTGACGACCCGCAGCATGTGCAGGAATCGCTCGGGCCGGCCAAGGTCGTGGACCAGCGCGCCGAAGCTGGCGGTGGCCCCCAGGGCGGCCGCGACCTGGCCGCCGCGCGCGAGCGCCGGC
>JBOHCZ010000364.1:0-6240 GCA_050699195.1 Streptomycetales bacterium | reverse complement strand
TGGTGACCACGGCGGCGACGCCCGCGAGGAGCAGCAGGGCGGCCGGCACGGCCGCCCTGGGCGGCGTCTGGCCCAGCCACAGGGCGGCGATGAGGGCGGCGCCCGGCACCTCGAGGAGCATGGCGAGCGAGACGATCGTGGGGCGGGTGGTCTGCAGCACGCGGTTGAACAGGGAGTGCCCGAGCATCTGCGGGCCCACGGTCACCGCCAGCAGGAGCCCCCATGTCGCGGCGGGGTACCCGGCGAGCGGCAGGCGGGCGGCCAGGCACACCCCGAGGAGCAGCACGGCCGCCGTGCCATAGCAGACTGCGGTGTAGGTCGTCGTGCTGATGGTGCGGCGTACCCGCCCGCCCGCCGTGACGTACGCCGCGCCGAAAACTCCGCCCGCTACGCCGAGGAGGTCGCCGGGCAGCGCCCCGGGCGACACGGCGACGTCGACGCCGGTGAGCAGGGCCGCGCCGGCAACGGCGAGCGCGATCCCGAGCCACGCCTGCAGCGGCATCCACTCCCCCTGTAGGCGGGCGATCAGGGCCGCCCACGCCGGCTGGGTGCACACCAGCGCGACGGCCGACGCGACCGTGGTGAAGGCCAACCCGGAGATCCAGGTCCCGAAGTGCAGGGCGAGGAAGACCCCTGCAAGGAGGGCCAGCCCCCAGGTACGCCGCCCCATCGCGACCAGCTCGTGGCGGAACCGGGCCAGCGCGACAGGGACGAGAAGGCCGCTCGCCAGGGCGTTGCGCCAGAATGCGACGGCGAGCAGCGGAGCGGCGGCGGCAGCGATCATCGGTCCCGCGGTGGAGACGGCACCGACGGCGACCGCCATCAGCGCCACATCACCCACGGGCGGCCGCTCGACCGCGCTCCCCGGCCGCTGCACCGACCGCTGCTGTGGCACCACCCGGGCCATTATCGGAGGCCCGTCGCTCGACGGTACGCCAGGAGGGGTGCCAGCCTGGGTGCATGACTGACCTACCGGTCTCCGGCGAGCGACTCACCATGGCCCTCATCGAGGAGGCGACCAGGAAATCCGGCCTGGTGTGGGTCACGGTCGGGAACGAGCGGGCCCGCGCGGTGTGGCAACTGTGGTACGGAGGCGCCGCCTACGTCGTGACCGGGGGTGCCGAGCAGCCGCTCCCGACCCTCGAGACGGCCGGAGAGCCGACCTCCACGATCACGGTGACCGTGCCGAGCAAGGACACCAGAGGGCGCCTGGTGTCGTGGCGGGCCCGGGTCACGACCGTCGACCCAGCCAGCGAGCACTGGCACACGGTCGCCGGCGAGCTCTCCGCCAAGCGGCTGAACGCGCCGGAGCCCACGGGTGAGCTGATGGAGCGCTGGGCCCGCGAGTGCCGGATCGTCCGGCTGGAGCCCACCGGCGAGATCGCCGAGGGCCCGGGGGCGATGCCCGCCGCGTCGCACGCCGCTCCCCCGCCACCTTCGCCGGCGACGACCGCGGGCAGGATGCCCTACGTGATCGGCCGCCGCGCCGGCCGGCGCCGCTGACCAGGGTCAGCCCGCCGCGAGCTCGCCGCCGTCCGCGACCCGTGCCGGGTCGGGCGGTGTCAGCGCGTACCGGTGGCCGTAGCCGGCGAAGTCGACGACCTCCTTGCCGAGACCCGGGGTCCAGGACGCGATACGCATGATGTAGGGCGGACCCTTGATCGCCACCCAGACGACCCCGGTGCGCCCACCGTCCTGCCCGGCCGCCCTGTGCCGGATGGCGATGGCCCGGTGCCCGTTCACGCGCCGGACCTGCCCCCGCACGTAACGCCCGTGCGGGTCCACGAGACGTGGCACAAGGCTGGCCAGTCGCGTGGCGACGACCAGCCCGGGGAAGGTCGACTCGGAGATCGGGAGCTCGAGGTACCTGCCCCCGAACGCCTCGGCCGCGGGGGCGCCGCCGACGCCGTACCAGAACTGCTCGTCGCCCCTCACCCATACGTCGCGCCCGACCCGCAGCACCTCCATGGCCTGCCCGTCGTCGACGATCTGGCCGCCCCCGCCCGTGCTGTCGAACCGGAGATCGAGCGCCACGCCGTCCCCGTAGTAGGTGGCCACGACGCCGGTGACGCGGACCGAGCGGGCGGAGGCCGTCGCCTCGACCGCGCGCGCGACGATCGCACGGGCGGATAACCCCAGCGCCGCGTTGTTGGGACGCCCAGAGGTGGAGGGGCTCGGCGTCGGCGAGGACCAGGACCGCACCGGCTCGAGCCGTACCCCGCACCCGGCGAGCACGGACACCGCAAGCAGGACCGTCAGCAACACCCTCAACGGCACCCTCAACGGCACCGGCAAGGACACCATCAACGGCACAGCGGCCCCCTTCGGTGACAGCGCCGAGGCAGCGCTCCCCCCGGGTGCAGTCGGGAGTGCATCACCGGTGTCACGCAGCAGCCTCAGGACGCCCTTTCCAGCAGCTGATCCAGGTCGACGACCTCGCCCTTGGCCGGCTCCTCCAGCGAGACCGGCCGGCCGTAGTCGAGGAAGTCGATGGACCCGGCGGCTTCCGATCCATCGAGGGAGGCGATCTGGAGTGGGTAGGGCTTGCCCTCGAGCGAGACGAAGAGCACGCCGCCCTCGTTGGCCTCACGCACCCGCACTCCGATCGCGTAGGTGTCGCGCACGGACTCGCTCTCTGCCTTGGTGAACTTGCCGGTCTCCGGGAGGGCGGCGTCGATGAGGGTGTCGACTCGGGTGAGGGCCGCCAGGCCGGCGAACTCGCCGCCCTGCGCCGACACCCGCAGGTACTTGCCCTCCAGCAGCTCGGTGGCGTCGCCGGCCCTGATAGACCGGTAGAACCCCTCGTTGCCCTTGACGTAGAGGTCCCTGCCGACACGCAGGACCTCGATCGACTCCCCGCCCTGGGTGAGCCGCCCTGTCGCGCCCTCGGAACCTTGGAAGCGCATGTCGACGCGCAGCGGTCCTTCCGCGGAGATCAGCTCCCCGGCGACCCGTACGGAGGGTGCCGACTTCGCGGCCTCCCTCGCCCGGTCGACGACCTTGCGGGCCGGCAGCTCGTCCACGCCGTTCGTCTTCGGCTCCCCCGCGACGGTCCGGGACACCTCGTCCATGGCGTCGCTGAGGGTGGCGCACCCCGACAGCATCGTCACGCTCAGGACAGCGCAGGCGAGCGGGAGCAGGCGGCGCAGCCGCAGTTCAGCATGCACAGCCGCACACACTACCGATGGCCGGCGTCCGGGCCGCAGGCAGTGCCGGGTTTCGTCACCCGTGCAGCGCCCTCCACCTGCGCGGGAGCGCCTGCGGGGACCGGGCGCCGGTAGCCTCGGGGATCGTGAGCGGGCTGCCGACGCGAGTCTTCATCGCGCGACTGGCCGGCGTGGCCGTCTTCGACCCCAACGGTGACCACGTCGGGCGGGTCCGCGACGTGATCGTCACACTCGGCGTCGGAGATCGCCCCCCGAGCGTGCTCGGGCTCGTCATCGAGGTCCAGCCACGGCGCCGGGTCTTTCTTCCTGTGACCCGGGTCACCGCGATCGACGTGGGCCAGGTCATCACCACGGGTCTGGTGAACCTGCGGAGGTTCGAGCAGCGCCCGGGCGAGACGCTCGTCCTCGCGGAGCTGCTGGACCGCAGGGTCACCCTCGTCGAGAGCGGTGAGCCCGTCACGGTGCTCGACGTCGCAATGGAGCAGAAGGGTGCCCGCGACTGGCGAATCGGGAAGGTCTTCGCCGGAAGGCCCGGACGCCGTCTGCGGCGGCACGGTGAGACCTTCGTCGTGAACTGGGACGCGGTGACCGGGCTCTCGCTCACGGAGGAGGACCAGGGGGCCGCCAGCCTGCTGGCCGCCCTCGACACGCCGCGGGCCGCCGACCTCGCGGGGGTCATGCACGACCTGTCCGCCAAGCGCCGCGCGGAGGTGGCGGCGGCTCTCGACGACGAGCGCCTCGCGGAGGTCCTCGAGGAGATGTCCGAAGACGACCAGGTCCAGATCCTCGGCGAGCTCGGCCGCGAGCGCGCCGCGCACGTCCTGGAGGTGATGGGTCCCGACGACGCCGCTGACCTGCTCGGCGAGCTGCCCACGGACCAGGCGGAAGACCTGCTGCAGCTCATGCGGCCCGGTGAGGCCGAGCCGCTCCGGCGCCTGCTGACCTACTCGGACGACACCGCGGGCGGGCTGATGACCTCCGAGCCGGTGGTCCTGCCACCGGACGCCACGGTGGCAGAGGCACTGGCTCGGGTACGCGCCCCCAAGGTGGACGCCTCACTCGCCGCGCAGGTCTATGTGTGCCGCCCGCCGCACGAGACACCGACCGGCACCTTCCTCGGCATCGCCGGCATCCAACGTCTGCTCCGTGAGCCGCCCAGCACCCTGCTCGGCGGCATCGTGGACACCGCCATCGAGCCGCTTTCCCCCGGAATGTCGCTGCAGACGGTCACCAGCTACCTCGCGACCTACAACCTCGTGGCGGTGCCGGTCGTCGACGAGGACGACCACCTGCTCGGCGCGGTGACGGTCGACGACGTGCTCGACCACCTGCTGCCCGACGACTGGCGCGAGCGTTCCCCGCACGAGGAGGGAGGGGCACATGCAGCACCGTGAGGGCAGGCGGCTCCAGCGACTCGACCAGCCGCGCGAGGTGCGCCGCGGACTCCTGCCCCGCCCCAGCTACGACCCGGAGGTGTTCGGCCAGCTGTCCGAGCGCATCGCGCGGTTCATCGGGACCGGCAGGTTCCTCGTCTACATGACGGTGATCATCGTCGTCTGGGTCACGTGGAACGGCCTGGCCCCCGAGCGGCTGCGCTGGGACTCCTACCCGTTCATCTTCCTGACCCTGATGCTGTCGGTGCAGGCGTCCTACGCCGCTCCGCTGATCCTGCTGGCCCAGAACCGGCAGGCGGATCGCGACCGGGTGGCCGCCGAGCAGGACCGCACCCGCAACGAGCGCAACGTCGCAGACACCCAGTACCTCGCACGCGAGATAGCGGCGCTGCGCCTCGCGGTGGGCGAGGTGGCGACCCGGGACTACCTGCGTTCGGAGTTCCAGAGCCTGCTGAAGGACCTGGAGACGCCCCGCCAGGACGGGGTGCGACCCCGCGGTTCGGGAACCTGACGCAGCCGCCGGCTACCGGGCCGGGGGGGCGTCGCTGACGACGAGCTTGCCGAGGATCGTGCCGAGCAGCCGCAGCTCCTCGTCGCTGAGACCACCCGTCGCGTACGCGGCGATGCCGCGCAGGTGGGTGTGCGCGGCATCGCGCAACCGCTCGTAGCCGCGCCGCGTGAGCACGGCGAAGGTGCCCCGGCCGTCGTCCAGGCAGGCCTCACGCGTGACCAGCCCCTCGCGAGCGAGGCGGTCGACGTGTCTCGAGAGCCCGCTGCGCGAGAGGAAGACCTGCTCCGCGAGCTCGGTCATGCGCAACCGATGGTCCGGCGCCTCGACGAGCGTGACGAGCAGGTCGTACGAGGCGAGCGACAGCGCGTGCTCCGCGATCAGGTCGGCTTCCAGCCGACGGGTCAGCTGAGCGTAGGCACGCAGGAACATCCGCCAGACGCTGAGCTCCCCCGACGTCGGACGCCGGCCGGGATAATGTTGCCTGCGTACGCCGCTGTCCACGGTCACATCCCGATGCTAGCCGGGCCCGACGTGAGGGCGGCTTGACGGACCAACATAGCATCGGGACATGGCTTCCCTTCCGAGCGTCGAGCAGGTGAGGTCCGCGCTGGCGACGGTGCAGGATCCCGAGATCCATCGCCCCATCACCGATCTCGACATGGTCAAGTCGGTCGAGGTCGCCGCCGACGGCACCGTGCACGTGGGCGTCTACCTCACGGTGGCAGGCTGCCCGCTGCGCGACAAGATCAACCACGATGTCACCGAGGCCGTCGCCCGGCTCGACGGTGTCCGCGAGGTGCTGGTCGAGCTCGACGTGATGGGCGACGAGCAGCGCCGCGCGCTCCAGCAGAAACTGCGCGGGGGCCAGGCGGAAAAGGAGATCCCGTTCGCCAAGCCCGGGTCGCTCACCCGTGTCTACGCCGTGGCGTCCGGAAAGGGCGGCGTCGGCAAGTCGTCGGTGACCGTCAACCTCGCCGCGGCAATGGCCGACCTCGGGCTCAAGGTCGGCGTCGTCGACGCGGACATCTACGGCCACTCCGTGCCCCGCATGCTCGGCGTCGACGGCCGGCCCACGCAGGTCGAGGACATGATCATGCCGCCGTCGGCGCGCGGTGTGAAGGTCATCTCGATCGGCATGTTCACCCGCGGCAACAGCCCGGTCGTCTGG
>JBOHCZ010000363.1:0-2895 GCA_050699195.1 Streptomycetales bacterium | reverse complement strand
CGCCGCCCGTGCTGGCAGCCTTCACCTTTCGGGCGGCGAAGACAAGGGCTCCCGAGGGTGACACGCGATCCCGCGGCCGAGCGCGGCGAATTCGCGGCCGCCGCCGACGGGACGTCGTGGGCTGGCTAGCATGATCTCGCCTGCCGGTGCAGCGGAGCACCGGGAGAGCGGTCGACCCCAGGTACGGGACTCTGATGTTGAACAGGTACGCGCGGGCGTTCTTCACGCGCGTGATGACCCCGCCCGCCCGTGCCCTCACACGGGCCGGCGTGAGCCCGGACGTCGTCACGCTCGCGGGGACCTCCGGGGTGTGCGCCGCCGCGCTGGTGTGCTACCCGCGGGGGCAGTTCTTCGTCGGCACGCTGATCATCACCGGGTTCGTCTTCGCGGACCTGCTCGACGGGACGATGGCCCGGCTGTCCGGCCGTACCAGTCGCTTCGGCGCGTTCCTGGACTCCACCCTTGACCGGGTCGCCGACGCGGCGGTGTTCGCCGGGCTCGTGCTGTGGTTCGCCGGCCAGGGGGCGGACATGCTGCTCACCGCGCTGGCACTGTTCTGCCTGGTCGCCGGCGCGCTGGTGTCCTACGCCCGGGCACGCGCCGAGGGTCTTGGCATGACCTGTCAGGGCGGGCTCGCCGAGCGGGGCGACCGGATGCTGCTCATCCTCGTCGTCACCGGGCTCGACGGGCTGGGCGTGCCCTACGTGCAGGCCGCGGGCCTGTGGGTGCTCGCAGTCGCCAGCGCCGTCACCTTCCTCCAGCGGATCCGCACGGTACGGCGCCAGGCGCTTGCGGACCCGGAGGCGGCCGGGAAACCGCATCCGGAGCCGGGGGGCCAGCGGCCATGAACGGCCCCGAGAGGAGCCGGGCCGGGGGAGCGGCGGCGCCGCCCGAGCCGCCTCCCACCCCGTCGACCCCGCCAACCTCGTCGACCCTGGCGGCCCTGTCGACCCTGGCGAGCTTGCGGGCCCGCCTCACGGGGCGACTCGCCGACCGGGGCTACGCCGCCGGCTGGGCGCTCGTCAGGCAGTTGCCTGAGGGAGTCGTGCGGCGGGTCTTCCAGGCCATCGCCGACGCCGCGTGGTGGCGCCGCGGGCGGTCGGTGCGCCGGCTCGAGGCCAACCTGGCCCGTGTCCTCGGGACAACCGTCCAGGAGCCGCGGCTGCGCGAGCTGAGCAGGGCGGCCATGCGTTCCTACCTGCGCTACTGGAGGGAGGCCTTCCGCCTGCCGGAGTGGAGCGCGGAGCGGATCGTCTCGACCCTCCACACCGTCGACGAGCACCGGCTGCACGAGGCGCTCGCGCGCGGCCGGGGCGCCGTGGTGGCCCTGCCGCACATGGCGAACTGGGACCACGCGGGTGCCTGGGCCGTGGCGTCGGGCATCCCGTTCACGACCGTGGCCGAGCGGCTCAAGCCCGAGTCGCTCTTCGACCGGTTCGTCGCCTACCGTGTCGGCCTCGGCATGGAGGTGCTGCCACTCACCGGCGGGACCGCCGACGTCTTCGGCACGCTGAGCCGGCGGCTGCGGGCCGGGCGCATGGTGTGCCTGCTCGGCGACCGCGACCTCACCGTGACCGGGGTCGAGGTGAGCTTCTTCGGCGGGCGGGCCCGGATGCCCGCGGGACCTGCCGCCCTCGCCCTGCACACCGGGGCCGCCCTGATCCCCGTCACGCTGTGGTACGACGCCGACGGTACGCACGTGTGGTTCCACCCCGAGGTGAGGGTGCCCGGCACGGCGGCTGGCCGAGGCGGCCGTGACGCACAGGTCGCGGCGATGACGCAGGCCGCGGCGGACGTGTTCGCGCGCGGCATCGCGGAGCACCCCGAGGACTGGCACATGCTCCAGCGGCTGTGGATCGACGAGGGGCCGGGGCACCGCGATCGCCCTGGCGAGCCGGCCGACCGGCCCGTGAGCACCCCGTGAGCACCCCGTGAGCGCCCCTGAGAGCGCCCGATGAGAGTCGGCATCGTCTGCCCCTACGCGTGGGAGGTCCCTGGCGGGGTCCAGTACCACGTGCGGGACCTCGCGTGGCGCCTGCGGCTGCTCGGTCACGACGTCTCGGTGCTGGCCCCCGCCGACGAGGATGCGCAGCTCCCGGACTACGTCGTGGCGGCGGGCCGTGCCGTTCCGGTCCCGTACAACGGCTCGGTGGCCAGGGTGACCTTCGGCCTGCTCTCCGTCGCCCGCGTGCGCCGCTGGCTGCGCGAGGGCGGTTTTGACGTGCTGCACATCCACGAGCCCGCCACGCCGAGCCTCTCGCTGATCGCCTGTTGGGCCGCGACCGGCCCGATCGTTGCCACGTTCCACACCTCGAACCCCCGCTCCCGCGCCATGATGGCGGCCTACCCGATCCTGCAGTCGGCGCTGGAGAAGGTCAGCGCGCGCATCGCGGTCTCCGAGGACGCCCGGCGCACCCTCGTGGAGCACCTCGGAGGCGACGCGGTGCTCATCCCGAACGGTGTTGACGTCCGGCGGTTCGCGGCCGCGGAACCGAACCCGGCCTGGCGCGGGGACGACGGCACGCTGGGCTTCATCGGACGGATCGACGAGCCCCGCAAGGGGTTGCCGTCGCTGTTGGAAGCCTTTCCCCTGATCCTCGCCGAGCGGCCGGACGTACAGCTGCTCGTCGCCGGCCGCGGCGACGTCGAGGAGGCCATGGACGTGCTGCCGCCCGCCGTGCGGCGGAACGTGACCTTCCTCGGGCAGATCAGCGAGGACGACAAGGCGAGCCTGCTGCGCAGCCTCGATCTCTACATCGCGCCGAATCTCGGCGGCGAGAGCTTCGGCGTCATCCTCGCCGAGGCGATGTCGGCCGGGGCGCCCGTGCTCGCGAGCGACATCGCCGCCTTCCGCCGGGTGCTCCTCGACGGGCAGGCCGGCGAGCTGTTCCCGCC
>JBOHCZ010000362.1:0-5706 GCA_050699195.1 Streptomycetales bacterium | reverse complement strand
GCGCGGGCCCGCGCCGAGGACACCGTCGCCCAGCTCCGCTCGTCGATCAGCCAGCTCGAGGAACGCGCCGCGAAAGCGCGGGAGCGGGGCCGCGACCGAGAGGCCGACGACGCGGCGAGCGCGGCGGCGGCACGCAGAGAATGGCTCGCGGGGGCCGAGCACACCCTTGCCGACCTCAGCGGGGAGCCGCCCCAACGGCACTGATCAGGCGTGGCGGGCACTGGTGACGCGATAGGCGTCGAAGACGCCGTCGACGCCGCGCACCGCCTTGAGCACGTGACCGAGATGCTTGGGATCGCCCATCTCGAACGTGAACCTGCTCACCGCCACCCGGTCACGCGTGGTCGACACGGACGCGGAGAGGATGTTCACGTGCTGGTCCGAGAGCACGCGCGTGATGTCGGACAGCAGGCGGGACCGGTCGAGGGCCTCCACCGTGATCGCGACGAGGAAAACCGACGACGCGTTGGGCGACCACTCGACGTCGACGAGCCGGTCCGGCTGCGCCGAGAGGGCCTCGACGTTGCCGCAGTCAACGCGGTGCACCGACACCCCGTTGCCGCGCGTGACGAAACCTACGATCACATCGCCCGGCACGGGCGTGCAGCACCGCGAGAGCTTGACCCAGATGTCGGACCCCACGCCCTTCACCTCGACACCGGGGTCCCCCGCTGGGCGGGGACGGCGCGCGGTGGTGGGCGTGGTGGCCTCGGCGAGGTCCTCGGTCGCACCCTCCTTGCCACCGAGGGAGTCGACGAGCCGCTGCACGACCGACTGGGCCGACACGCGCCCCTCGCCGATGGCGGCGTAGAGGGCCGAGATGTCGGTGTAGCGCAACTCGTGGGCGAGTGTGACGAGGGACTCGCTGGTGAGCAGCCGCTGCAGCGGGAGGTTCTGCTTGCGCATCGCCCGGGCGATCGACTCCTTGCCCTGCTCGATGGCTTCCTCGCGGCGCTCCTTGGAGTACCACTGGCGGATCTTGTTGCGCGCGCGGGGACTCGCCACGAAGCTCAGCCAGTCGCGGCTGGGTCCGGCGTGGGGGGACTTGGAGGTGAAGATCTCGACGAGGTCGCCGTTTTCGAGCTTGCTCTCCAGCGGCACGAGACGGCCGTTGACGTGCGCTCCGATACATCGGTAGCCGACCTCGGTATGCACGGCGAAGGCGAAGTCGACCGGGGTCGACCCGGAAGGCAACGCGATCACGTCGCCCTTGGGGGTGAACACGAAGACCTCGGACGCGCTGAGGTCGAAGCGCAACGACTCGAGGAACTCGCCGGGATCCTCGGTCTCCTTCTGCCAGTCCAGCAGCTGGCGCAGCCAGGCCATGTCGTTGGCGCCCGCGTCGGCGGACGTACCACCCTTGGCGGCGGCCCCGGCGGCGGCCTCCTTGTACTTCCAGTGCGCCGCGATGCCGTACTCGGCGCGGCGGTGCATGTCGAAGCTGCGGATCTGCAGCTCGACCGGCTTTCCCGCGGGCCCGATGACCGTCGTGTGCAACGACTGGTACATGTTGAACTTGGGCATCGCGATGAAGTCCTTGAAGCGGCCAGGCACGGGGTTCCACCGCGCATGGATGGTGCCGAGGCCCGCATAGCAGTCGCGGACGGTGTCGACGAGCACCCGGATGCCGACGAGGTCGTAGATCTCGGCGAAGTCGCGGCCCCGCACGATCATCTTCTGGTAGATCGAGTAGTAGTGCTTGGGGCGGCCCGTCACGGTCGCCTTGATCTTGGCTTCCCGCAGGTCGCGCTGCACCTGATCGATCACGCCCGCGAGGTACTCGTCACGGCTGGGTGCCCGCTCGGCCACGAGACGCACGATCTCGTCGTACATCTTCGGGTACAGGGTCGCGAACGCCAGGTCCTCGAGCTCCCACTTGAGGGTGTTCATGCCCAGCCGGTGGGCCAGCGGCGCGTAGATCTCGATTGTCTCGCGGGCCTTCTGCTCCTGCTTCTCCCTCTTGAGGAAGCGCAGGGTGCGCATGTTGTGCAGCCGGTCGGCGAGCTTGATCACGAGCACCCGGATGTCCCGGGCCATCGCGATCACCATCTTGCGGACGGTCTCGGCCTGCGCGGCGTCGCCGTACTTGACCTTGTCGAGCTTGGTGACGCCGTCGACGAGCGACGCCACCTCGTCCCCGAACTCGCGGCGCAACCCTCCGAGGGTGTAGTCGGTGTCCTCGATGGTGTCGTGGAGCAGCGCCGCCACGAGGGTCGGTGGTGTCATGCCGAGCTCGGCGAGAATCGTCGCGACGGCCAGCGGATGTGTGATGTAGGGGTCGCCGCTCCTGCGCCGCTGGCCGCGGTGGAAGCGCTCGGCGACGTGGTACGCGCGCTGGATCTCGCGGAGGTCTGCCTTGGGATGGGAGCTGCGCACCGTACGGAACAGCGGCTCGAGCACGGGGTTGAGGTTGTTGCTGCGCTGGGCGCCCAGCCGCGCGAGGCGGGCGCGCACCCGGCTGGACGGCGGGCCGGAGGGGGTGGCGGCCGGAGCGGCCGGCGGGGAACCCGGGGGCGGCGCGGCGTCGGAGGTCGGTGCCTGGGCAGCCGGCTCGGCGGCGGCCGCGGATTGCGCCTCGTCGACGACCAGCCGCCGGCTGGTGACCGCGACCGGGGGCACCTCGTCAGGCAACGGTCCTCCTCCCCGCTCGTCCGGTACCCCATGGTATCGGCCCGGGCAATACGAGACATCCGGCCACGCAGGCACCGGGACGCCCGCTGTCACCATCCGGTCACGTCCCGTGCCCAGCTTCCGCCCAGACCCCCTCCCCGAGTCCTAGGCCCGCCGGCTGAGGTGTGCGGCCGTCAGGCGGTGGCGAGCACGTGGAGTGCGACGTCGTCGAGACGCTTGCGGCCGTCGAGGAAACCGAGTTCCAGCAGCACCGAGACGCCCACGACGTGGGCCCCCGCACGCTGGGCGAGATCGACGGTCGCCCGAACGGTCCCGCCGGTCGCGAGGACGTCGTCGACGACGAGCACGCGCTCGCCCGGCTGGAAGGCGTCGCGATGAACCTCCAGGGTCGCGCTGCCGTACTCCAGGTCGTAGGTCATCTCGTAGGTCGTCGCCGGGAGCTTGCCCTGCTTGCGGACCGGCACGAACCCGGCCCCGGCGCAGTAGGCGACGGGCGCGGCGATGATGAACCCACGCGCCTCGATGCCCGCGACCTTGTCCACGCCGTCGCGTTCGTGCCGGGCGACGATGGCGTCGACGACCGCCGCGAAGGCGGAGTGGTCGGCGAGCAGCGGCGAGATGTCCTTGAACAGTATGCCCGGCTTGGGGTAGTCGGGCACGTCGCGTACTCGCGACCGGATGATCTCCGAGAGGTTCACCGCGTGCTCACCGGCGCTTCTTGCCGGACTTCTTCGCTTTGCCGGACTTACCGGGTTTGCTGGACTTCCTGCCGGCCGGCCGGGAGCCTCCCCGCTTGGGCTGTGACCGGGTGCCCGCCGGTACCGCCGCGCCGGCACGCTCGGACCCGGGCTCGTCCTGCGCGGCCGCCACCCCGGAGTCCGACGCGGCGCCGGCGTCCGGCGCCGACGGGGACGCCGTCCTGCGCTGCCCGCTCGCCTTGGCGGCACCCGCCTGCTTGTTCTCGACCCGCCAGGCGAGCGCGCGCATCTGCGGCTCCCGCTCCTTGAGTTCGGCGGCCAGCGGGGTGGCGATGAAGATCGAGGAGTAGGTCCCGGCGGCGATGCCCACGAAGAGGACGAGCGCGAGGTCCTTGAGCACGCCCGCACCGAGCAGCCCCACGCCGATGAACAGCAGCGCCGCGACCGGCAGGAGAGCGATGACCGACGTGTTGATCGACCGCACGAGGGTCTGGTTCACAGCGAGGTTGGCCGCCTGGCTGTAGGTCCGCCTGCTGCCCGCGGTGAGCCCCCTGGTGTTCTCGCGCACCTTGTCGAACACCACGACCGTGTCGTAGAGCGAGTAACCGAGGATCGTGAGCAGACCGATCACGGTCGCAGGGGTGACCTCGAACCCGGAGAACGCGTAGACCCCGATCGTCAGCAGCACGTCGTGAAGCAGAGCGATGATGGCCGACGCCGCCATCTTCCACTCGAAGAAGACCGAGAGGTAGATCACGACGGCCGCCAGGAACACCACGAGGCTGAGCAGGGCCTTCTGGGAGATCTGCTCACCCCAAGTGGGCCCGACGACCTGGGTTTGGATCTCGCCCCTGGGGACGCCGAACTCCTGGGCGAGCGCCTTCTGGATCCCCCCGGAGCGCTCCGCCGACAGCTGGCCGACCTGGATGCGGACCTGGTCACTGCCCAGCGTCTGGACGATCGGCTCGTCGACGCCCGCGTCCGAGACGACGGTTCGCGCCGCATCGACGGTCACTCCTGGCTGCTTGACCACGAAGACGGCGCCACCCTGGAACTCGACGCCGAGGTGCAGCCCGCGCACCACCACGGCGACGATCGCGACGACGAGGGCGATCGCCGACACGGCGTACCAGATCCTGCGACGGCCAACGAAGTCGTAGGAGATCTCGCCGCTGTAGAGCCGGGCACCGAAGTTGCCGAGGCGTCCCATCAGATCTCCCTCGCGCGGTGCCGGAACGGCGACGTGGCACCGGGCTTCGCCCCGAGCCGCACCGGATCGAGCCCGGACAGTGGATGGCCTCTGCCGAAGAACTTCGTGCCTGCGAACAGCGTGACGAGCGGCTTCGTGAACAGGAAGACGACGAGCACGTCGATGAGCGTGGTCAGGCCGAGGGCGAAGGCGAAGCCCCGGACCGTGCCAACCGACAGGATGTAGAGCACCGCGGCCGCCAGGAACGACACGAAATCCGCCGCGATGATCGTGCGCCGGGCACGCACCCATCCGTGCTCCACGGCCGCACGCAGGCTCCGTCCCTCACGGACCTCGTCACGCAGCCGCTCGAAGAACACCACGAACGAGTCCGCCGTGATGCCGATGGCGACGATCAGCCCTGCGATGCCCGCAAGGGTGAGCGTCCAGCCCATCGCGGTGCCGAGGAGCACGGCGGTGGCGTAGGTGATCGCCGCCGCGACGATCAGGCTCAGGACGGTGACCGTGCCCAGGCCGCGGTAGTACAGCAGGGAGTAGACGACGACGAGAGCCAGGCCGAGGGCGCCGGCGATCAGCCCCCCTGTCAGCTGGTCGCCGGAGAGCGTCGGGGAGATCTGGTTGACCTCGGACTTCTCGAACGCGAGCGGGAGTGCGCCGTACTTGAGGACGCTGGCCAGGTCCTGCGACTCCTTCTGGCTGAAGCTGCCGGTGATCTGCGCCTGGCCACCCGGGATGGTCTCGTTGACCTGCGGCGCGGACACCACGAGCCCGTCGAGCACGATCGCGAACTGGTTCCTCGGCGGAGACTGGCCGCTGAGCTGGCTCGTCGTCTCGGCGAACGCCCTCGTGCCCTGGTCGTCGAAGGTCAGCGAGACGAACCAGCCGCCCGAAGCGCCCTGTTGCGGAAGCTGGGCGGAGGCGCCGCTGAGGTCGGTGCCCTTCACGGCGGCCGGCCCGAGCAGGTACTTCGCGATGCCGTCACGCTCGCAGGCGACGACCGGCTCGTCGGGCCGCGCCAGCGAGGAGCCCTGGCGATTCTCCTGCTTGGTGCAGTCGAGCTGGACGAGGTCCCGCTGGACGTCGGGCGGGATCTCGCCGGCCGGCTGCCCGTTCGCGGGCTGGCCCGGCCCTTGGCCCGGGGCTGGGGCTGGGGTCGGGGCCGGGGGC
>JBOHCZ010000361.1:0-2620 GCA_050699195.1 Streptomycetales bacterium | reverse complement strand
GCGCCGGACCGCCCCCCGGCGCGGCGGAGCAGCCAGGCGAGCTCGACCTCACCGAGCACGGGGACGCCCGCACGCCGGGCCGAGGCGAGCAGCGGCGCTGCGGGGCGCCAGCCGGGGGATGTCACGACGGCCTGCGTACCGTGGGGAACCCTCTCTCCCTCGCCGAGCAGGACCTTCGCCCCCAGCTCGGTCAGCGCTTCGGCGTGCGCCAGCTCGTCGGGGCCGGATCGCCCGTCGACGACGGTGACCTCGGCCCCGAGCCGCAGGAGCGCGCCGGCCGCTGCCCGCCCGGACACGCCGATGCCGGCGACGCAGACGGTGCGGCCCACCCAGTCCGGCGCTCCGGTGCTCAGCCGGGCGGCGCTCATGCCCCGGTCACCCACTCGGCGTAGAAGACGCCCAGGCCCAACGCGACGCACAGCCCCGCGATGATCCAGAAACGGACGACGATCGTGATCTCCTGCCAGCCGGCGAGCTCGAAGTGGTGCTGCAGCGGCGCCATCCGCAGGGCGCGCTTCCCTGTCATCTTGAAGAAGCCGACCTGCACGATCACCGAGATCGTGATGATCGCGAACAGCCCTCCGAGGAGCACGAGCAGCAGCTCGGTCCGCGAGGTGATGGCCAGTCCGGCGAGTGCCCCACCGAGCGCGAGCGATCCGGTGTCACCCATGAAGATCTTCGCGGGCGCGGCGTTCCACCACAGGAAGCCGAAGCAGGCCCCCATCAGCGCGGCCGCCAGCACCGCGAGATCGAGGGGATCGCGCACCTCGTAGCATTTCGGCCCCGGGTTGATGGGGCAGCTCTGCCCGAACTGCCAGATGCCGACCAGGACGTAGGCGGCGGAGACCATGACCGAGGTCCCGGTGGCCAGCCCGTCGAGCCCGTCGGTGAGGTTCACGCCGTTCGACGTGGCGGCGATCATGAGGTAGGCCCAGACGACGAACAGCACCGGTCCCATGACCAGGCTCGTGTCGCGGATGAACGACAGGTGGGTCGACGCGGGAGTGAGGTCGTACTGGTCCTGGAACTGCAGCGCCAGGACGGCGAAGGCGATGGCGACGAAGGACTGCCCGGCGAGCTTCGCCTTCGCCCGCAGCCCCAGGCTGCGCTGTTTGCTGATCTTGATGAAGTCGTCGAGGAACCCGACGATGCCAAGGCCCGACATCAGGAAGAGCACGAGCAGGGCCGTCGCTGAGGGAGGGTTCCACGTGGCGAGTTTCGCGAAGCCGTAGCCCAGGGCGGTCGCGATGATGATGACCGCCCCGCCCATGGTGGGGGTGCCGCGCTTGGTGTGGTGGGAGGTGGGGCCGTCGTCCCTGATGAGCTGGCCGTACCCCTGCCTGACGAGCATCCGGATGGCGGCAGGCGTTCCGAGGAGCGAGAGGACCAAGGCGATGGCGGCAGCGACGAGGATCGCCCTCACGGGCTCACCTCCGGCCCGCCGGACCAGCCCGCGAGCAGAGCCTCGGCGACCCGCTCCAGGCCCGCCGCCCGAGAGGCCTTGACGAGCACGACGTCGCCCGGCATCGTCTCGCTCTCCAGCAGCGCGGCAGCGGCTTCCGCGTCGGGCACGAACACCGGCTGTGCACTGCCTCGTCCTTCGCGTCTCGTGCCCTCGCACACACCCGCCGCCGCGTCGCCGACCACGATGAGCCGGGCGACGCCGAGCCGCGCGGCTTCCCGGCCCAGCGCGACGTGGGCATCAGCGGAGGCCTCACCCAGCTCACGCATCTCACCAAGCACCGCCCAGGTACGCCGGCCGTGCGCCATCGCCGTGAGAGCCTGCAGGGCCGCGCGCATCGAGTCCGGGTTGGCGTTGTAGGCGTCGTTGACCACCGTTACGCCGTCCGGCCGCTCGGTGACCTCCATCCGCCAGGGGCTCAGCGCCCGGGCCCGCCCGAGGGCGTCCGCGACCTGATCGACGGACATCCCCAGCTCACGGGCCACGCACGCGGCAGCGAGCGCGTTGCACACCTGGTGCGCACCGTGCAGGAGCAGGCGAACCGACCCCGAGCCCTCAGGCGTCGACATCGTGAACGTCGCCCGCCCCAGCCGGTCGAGGGTGATGTCCCCCGCCGCGACGTCCGCCCGGGGGGAGCAGCCGAACGTCACGACGCGCGCGCGGCTGCGCCCGGCCATCGCCAGGGCCAGGGGATCGTCGGCGTTGAGCACGGCCAGACCACCCGCAGGCAGCGCCTCGACCAGCTCTCCCTTGGACGCCGCGATGCCCTCCCGGCTGCCGAACTCACCGAGGTGGGCCGTGCCGACGTTCAGCACGACCCCGATGCGAGGTGGGGCGATGCGGCACAAATAGCGGATGTGTCCCGCCCCGCGGGCACCCATCTCGAGGATGAGATGGCGGGTCCCCGCCTCCGCGCGCAGCACGGTGAGCGGCAGGCCGATCTCGTTGTTGTAGGAGCCCTGCGGCGCGACGGTCGGCCCCTGGCCGGAGAGCACCTGGGCGAGCAGGTCCTTGGTGCCGGTCTTGCCCGATGAGCCGGTGACCCCGACGAGGGTGGTCGCGGGGAGCCGGTCGGCGACGGCGCGGGCCAGCCGCCCGAGCGCGTCCACCACCCCCGGTGCTGCCGCGTCGACGACGATGGCCGGCACTCCGACCGGC
>JBOHCZ010000360.1:0-5374 GCA_050699195.1 Streptomycetales bacterium | reverse complement strand
GCCGACCGCGACGTTCTCGCGCACCGTCATCCCGCGGAACGGCTTGACGATCTGGAACGTCCGCGCCACGCCCGCCTTCGCGACGGTCCACGGCTTCGCGCCCGTGAGGTCACGGCCGTTGACGCGTACCCGGCCCGCGGTGGGCTTGATGTGACCCGTGACGATGTTGACGAACGTGCTCTTGCCCGCGCCGTTGGGGCCGATGACCCCGAGGATCTGGCCCTCCGGGACCGAGAACGACACGTCGTCGAGCGCGGCGAGGCCGCCGAAGCGGCGGGTCACCCCCGCTGCCTCGAGGACCGGGGCTTCGCTCGCTGCACGAGTCACAGCCGGTACCTCCGGATGTTCGTGAGCAGGGAGAAGTCGCGGGTCCGCCACGCGTGCCTGAGGTAGGGCACCAGCCCCTCGGGCAGCAGGACCACCACGAGGATGATGATGCCCCCGAGGATGAACGTGTGGGCCTGGGTGAAGCTCTGGCGCAGCCACTCGGACAGGAACTGCAGCGCCACCGCGCCGAGCACCGGGCCGATGATCGTGCCGCTGCCCCCCACTACGACCATGATCACCATGAGGACGGTCAGCTCGACGTCGAAGAGGCGCTCGGGAAAGATCGTGACGATTTCGAACGCGTAGGACGCCCCTGCGAGCCCGCCGAGGAACCCCGACAACGCGAACGCCGTGACCTTCGCACGCGTCGTGTTGACACCGGCAGCGGCGGCGGCGTCCTCGTCCTGGTGGATGGCGCGCAGGGCGAGCCCGAACTTGCCGCGCGCGACCAGGCCCACCACGAGGACTGAGAACACCGCGAGGATCATGAACAGCACGTAGAAGCCGTCGTTGTCGATGTAGGGCGTCGGCGCGTCGGCACCGAAGGTCGGGACGGTGATCCCGGCTCCGCCGCCGGTCAGCGCGGGAAGGTTCGTCACCACCTCGCGCATGCCCTCGGCCACCCCCAGCGTGGCGATGGCGAAGTAGTGGCCCTTGAGCCGGAGCAGCGGGAGGCCGATGGCGCCCCCGAACAGCGCCGCGACGAGCCCGCTGGTCACGAGCGCCAGCCAGAACGACATGTGCAGGTGGGCCATCAGCACCGCGGTCGTGTAGCCGCCGAGGCCGAAGAACACCACCTGGCCGAAGCAGGCGTACCCGGTGTAGCCGCCGATGAGGTTCCACGACTGGGCCAGCGCCACGAACATGAAGACCGCTGTGACGGTCCGTTCCTGGCTCACGAACAGCTGGGTCTGCAGTCCGATGCAGCCCAGCACCGCCAGGGCGCCGACGGCCCAGGGCCACCACCTGACCCAAGCCGCGGTCGCGGCCGTGCGCACGCTCGTGGGCCCGCGTTCCACGGACATACCCACGCTCAGACCTCCACCCGGCTCGCGTAGTAGGCCCGGCCGATCAGGCCGGAGGGCCGGAGGAGCAGAACCGCGACGAGCATCGCGAAGGCCAGCGCGTTCACCCAGGTGCCCGGCAGGAACTGGGCGCCCCAGGCCTCGACGAGCCCGAGCACCAGTCCGCCGACCAGCGCGCCGTACATGTTCCCGAGCCCGCCCAGCACCGCGATGACGAAGCTGATCAGGGTGTACTGTCCGGCGGCCGCCGGGGCGAAGGTCCCAACCGTGGCCACCATCGCGCCCGCCATTCCCGCGATCGCCGCGGCGACGGCGAAGGTCAGGGCGTAGACGTGGCGGGCGTTGATGCCCATCAGCCTGGCCGCACCGCGGTCCATCCCGGTAGCCATGATCGACATGCCGGTCCGCGTCCTCGTCACGAACGCCACCATCAGCAGCGTCACCGCCAACGCGACGGCGAAGGCCAGCAGGCGACCCAGGGGGACGAAGACGTCGGGCAGTACCTCGATGCTCGTGGACGCGTAGGAGGTCTTGATCGAGCGGATGTTGCCCGTGAACACGATGTTCATGCCCTGCACGAGCACCAGCTCGAGGCCGAACGTCAGGAGCAGCGTGATGAAGATCGGCGCGTTGACCACCAGGTTCACCAGGAACCGCTGCAGCAGGTACCCCGCGACGAACAGCACCACCGCCGCGACCAGCATGCCGAGGAACGGGTCGAGGCCGAGGGCGCCCGACAGCAGCCACGCCACGTACGCACCGACGATGACGAAGGCACCGTGCGCCAGGTTGATGACGTTCATGATGCCCCACACCAGGGAGAAGCCCACCGCGATGAGCGCGAAGAGCCCTCCCTGGAGCAGGCCGTAGAGCGTCGACTGCAGGAACTGCGTCATCATCGGGAGACCGCCGAGGTCGTCAGCTCGCCCGTCCTCAGTTTCCCGGCCAAACCAGCTCGGCCTCGGCCGAGTTCTCCGGCCACACCGTCACCGCCTTGCCGTCCTGGATCTGGATGACCGCCATCTCCTTGTAGACGTTCATGCCGCGGTCGTTGAACTTCAGCGGCCCGAAGAAGGACTCGTTATCGAGGTCGGCCAGAGCGTCGCGCACCGCGTCGGGCTCGGCGGAGCCGGCGTCCTCCACGGCTTCAACGAGCGCCAGGCAGGCGGCGCTGGCCTCGGCGTTGTGGTACTCCGGCGCCTGGCCGAACTCCGCCTCGAAGCTCTTGGCGTATTCCGGCGCCGTCCCAAAGTACTGGTCCTCGCCCGCGACCTTCTGAGTCCACTGGCTGGACCCGAGGACACCCTCGGCCTGCTCGCCCAGGGCCTCCACGAAGTCCGGCGTCGGCGGGGCCACCGTCTCACCGATGCCGGCGGGCTCGACGCCCAGCTCGTTGGCCTGCTTGACGAGCGCGAGGCCCTCGGTCAGGTGGACCGAGCCGATGATCACGTCCGGCTGCTTGGCACGCGCTTTCGTCAGGGAAGCGCTCACGTCGGACGCGTTCTCGGGGAAGTACTCGACCGCGACGACGTCGTAACCGAGCTCCTTCGCCTGGGCGACTCCACCCTCGGCAGCGGTCTTGGAGAAGCCGTCGTCGGCGGAGAGGAACGCGAATGACTTCGGCTTTGGACCCGCCAGGTCGTCGATGGCCTTGACCATGGAGGCGGCGTACTCCGTGGCCGGGGAGAGCACGGCGAACGTCCGCTGGTAGCCGTGAGTGAAGATCTTGTCGTCCGCTCCCGCCGAGTCGACCATGACCTGGCCGTTGCGCTCGATCACGGCGGCGGCGGCCTCGGTGAGCGAGGAGCTGTAGGGCCCCAGGATGAAGCTGATGCCGTCGTCGTTGAACCCGTCGACGATCTGCGCGGCCGTCTCTGGCTCGGACTTGTCGTCCTGGTAGCGAATGTTGAGCTTGAGCTTCCGGTCCCCGGCCGGCACCCCGCCCTTGGCGTTCACGGTCTTCTCGCAGAGCTCGTAGCCCTGCTTGGTCAGCTGGCCCTCCCGCGCGAGGGACCCGGTGAGCGAGAGCGACGCACCTAAGGTCAACGTGTCCTCGGACCCGTCGCCCCCGCCGCCGGCGCCCTTCGACCCACAACCGGCCACGGCAAGCGCCGCAACGCATGCAACGGCGAGGACGTGCTTGGTTCGCATGACTGTGCCTCATCCCTCAGGAGTACGAGATCTGGGTCTGTATACGGAACCCTCGGCCCCCACGTCAAGCTTTTGGATACAGAATTCAATCTGGCTCGGGAGTCCAGCGCGCTGACGACCCCGCCGTGGAGTTGCCCGGCGGCCGGGCCGCCGGCAGCCGCAACGTCACGACGAGCCCGGCGGCGAGCAGCACGCCGATCATCCCCACCAGGCCGGGCCAGCCCATCCCCTCGTAGAACAGCCCTCCCACGAACCCCGCCAGGCTCGAGCCCAGGTGGTACCCGAACAGGTACAGCGCGGACGCCTGCGCCCGGCGGGCGGTCGTCGCGGCGTGCACCCAGCCGGAGGCGACCGAGTGGGCGCCGAAGAACCCGAAGACCGCGAGGGCGCTGCCCGCGAGCACGGCAGGCAGCGAGTCGGGCAGGGTCAGCGCCACCCCGGCGATCATGATGACGAAACCGAGCAGCATGACCTGCCGCCGCGGGCGTCGATCGGTGAGCCGCCCGAACCAGTTGGAGCTCCACGTGCCGAACAGGTAGAGCAGGAACACGCTGGCGATCAGGGCCGGTGCGAGATCGAACGGCGCGGCGGCGAGCCGGTACTGCAGGTAGTTGAAGAGGGCGACCAGGCTGCCCATCAGGACGAACCCGCAGGCGTAGAGCCCGCGCAGCGTCGGGTCGCGCAGGTGGAGGGCCAGCCCGCCAAGCCGCCGTAACAGCGGCCCGCGCTCGGGCACGAAGTTCCTGGACCGCGGCAGCCACCTGACGACCATCAGCGCTCCGCACAGCCCCAGCAGGCCGACCACGAGCACCGCCCACCGCCACGACAGCGCTCCCGCGACGGCACCACCGAGGAGCCGGCCGGTCATGCCGCCCAGCCCTGTCCCGCTCACGTAGAGGCCCATCACCGTGCCCAGGGCGCTGCCGTCGACCTCCTCGGCGACGTAGGCCATGGCTACGGCCGGCAGCCCGGCCAGTACCAGGCCGGTGAGCACGCGGAAGCCGAGCAGCGGGCCGAACTCCGGGCTGGCGGCCGCGAGCACCGTGAGTACGCCCGCGCCGACCAGCGCGCCGGCGAGCACCCCGCGCCGGCTACGCCCCTCCGCCCAGGAGGCGACGACCATTACGGCGACGGCGAGCGGCAGCGTGGTGAGGGACAGCGCGAGGCTGGCCTCCGCAGGGCTGACCGAGAAGTCGCGGCTGAGGCCGGGCAGGATGCCCTGCGCGACGTAGATCATCGCAAAGCAGCAGAACCCCGCACCGAACAGCGTCGCGCAGGCGAGCCGGTAGGTCGGCGTGCCGGCCTGGAGCCTTGTCGCGCAAGACGCGCTCACGGGTCGGGCACCTCCGGGTGGTTCGCACGCTGGCCGGCCCGTCAAGGATGCCAGCGCCCCGTTTCGCCCTCGCGTTCGTGGTCGACCGAGCGCAGCCGGTGGGCGTCGTCGAAGAGCCAGCGGCCCGCGAGCCGCCCGGTGACCAGGGCGGCGAGGGCGTGGGCGGCGAGCAGCATGAACATCACCACGATCTGGTAGCGGATGGCGGTCAGCGGGGACACCCCGGCGAGGATCAGTCCCGTCATCGCGCCGGGGAGGCTGATGAGCCCCACGACCTTGGTGGCGTCGATGCTCGGGATCAACGCGGTCCGCAGCGCTTCGGTGAAGTACGGGGCGAAGGCCACCGCCCCCGGCAGCCCCAGGCACAGCCGGGCCTCGATGGCCGGGCGCGCCGTCCGGGCGCTCTCACGGAGGCGCCGCAGGGTGAGGGCGGCCGCCTGCATCGCGCCGGACACCACCATCCCGCCGACCGGGACGACGACGAACGCCTCGGTGGCGATCACGTCGACGGCGAGCAGCACCCCGAGCGTCGCCATCG